>NZ_CDRJTB010000010.1:0-124238 GCF_976954365.1 Paenibacillus sp. Marseille-Q9583 | reverse complement strand
TTCAAGGTACACTTGGTTAATATACTTTATTGTTGTGCGTTCCGTAATTAATCGTTCAGATTCCAGCTGTCCAAATAATCCACTTGTGCTGGAGTCAGACTATCAATGTTAATGCCCAGACTTTGCAGCTTGTAGCGTGCTACCTGCTCATCCAGCTCATAAGGAACATTCTCAACCTTTACGCCAATGCTCTTATAATTATCATTTACATATTTCAACGACAGCGCTTGTAGCGCAAAGGTCGTATCCATAATTTCGGCAGGGTGTCCATCCGCAGCACCCAGATTTACAAGTCTGCCTTCTGCAAGCAGATAAAGTTTACGTCCGTCGCGAAGCTGGTACTCTTCGATATTTTTGCGAACAGTACGCTGAGATACGGATCTTTCAGACAATTCAGGCTTATTCACTTCAACGTCGAAATGGCCTGCATTGCACATGATTGCTCCATCCTTCATCACATCATAATGTTCACCGCGAATGACATAACGATTACCAGTTACTGTAACGAAGAAATCACCAACCTTAGCAGCCTCCAGCATAGGCATAACTTCGAAACCGTCCATATGTGCTTCAACGGCTTTAATAGCATCCACTTCTGTGACAACCACTTTTGCGCCCAAACCTTTGGCACGCATAGCAACACCTTTACCGCACCAGCCGTATCCGACAACAACTACGGTTTTGCCCGCAACGATCAGGTTGGTTGTTCGAATAATTCCATCCCATGCGGATTGGCCAGTGCCATAGCGGTTATCAAACAAATATTTGCAATAAGCATCATTTACTGCGACCATTGGGAACTTCAACACACCTTGCTTTTGAAGAGCTTTTAGACGAATGATGCCGGTTGTTGTTTCTTCAGCACCCCCACGAATATTCTCCATTAGATCAGGACGCTCCGAATGTAGCAATGTAGCAAAATCGCCACCATCATCAATAATTAAATCCGGTTTGCTTTCCAGCGCCTTGATATTAAGGGCTTTGAACTCTTCAGGTGACGGGTTGTACTTAGCAAATACGGTGATTCCGTCCTCTACAAGCGCCGCACATACATCATCCTGTGTAGAGAGTGGATTCGATCCAGTAATGGTTACTTCTGCACCGCCTGCTTTGACTACCTTCGCCAGATAAGCGGTTTTAGCTTCCAAATGAAGCGTAATAGATACTTTTAGTCCTTTGAATGGCTGCTCAGCTTCGAACTGCTCACGGATACGGTTCAATACCGGCATATGTTGACGAACCCAGTCGATTTTCAAATGACCTTCGGGTGCGAGTGACATATCAGCCACGATACTATTTTGTTTTGATGAACTCATAATGAAACCTCCTAAAAGTTTTGTGAGCGTTACTACATTGAATCTACTTCGTACAAAACTTACATCGTAAGCATACGCTTTGTTTTATGGAGCAATACTTCTATGTTTTACTTCGCAATAAAACTCGCTTCGTAAGCATAATCCAAGTTTTGTGAGCGTTACTTCTTTGTTTTGTGAGCAATACTTCTCTACATATAAATGATGCGATGCGTCCCACTATAATCCGATTCAATAGCCATCAGCTCATCTAACCATGGAAGTCCGTAGCGGTTCAAGTAATACATGATATTGTACACTCTTTCCTGCAGTTTACCCAGTGGCATTAACGACAGCTCGATTCGCTCCCATTGACGGATTGCAGCTTCATTCTGTTTTGCCATTGCATCTTGGGCTTTCGCTTGTAAAAAAGTGATCTGATCTAAAATCTTATCTTTATTGTTATTCCCTAGTTTTAGCAGACCTGCCTGAATGGTTCCAAGCTGTTCAATCAGTGGTTCGTACATGGCGGAGAAAGTAGCTTTAGTTTCTTCGAAACGTTGTTCAATCCCCAGCTCATCCTGTGCAGCCAACCACTCATGTCTTTTACGATCTAGTCCCTGTCTTACATCCTCAAAGCTTAGTTGATATTTATCCATATGCTTATGAAGCGTACCTTCCACCACTGTGAAAGACATTCTCGGGATGATCAGGGGCATTTGTCCCCCAATGGTCTCAAACGCACGATGCGGAATGGCCCAATAAGCAATCTCACCTTGACCTAGCACCGTTGCTAGAACCGGCAACACATAATCCTGCATAAGCGGACGTGTCAGCACGTTGTTACTGAATAGTTCCGGATGAACCTTCACTTCCTCCAGTAGTTCATCACGGGTGAACGATACCTGGCCCTTGCGATCGGCAAAAACGCCATCTTTCTTATGAAGCAATAATCGTACACCATCATGTATATAAAAGAGATTGGCATTGCCTGCCGTAACGTCAGCTTGAAGCTCATACCCAGCGTTCACGATATCAGAAGCAGAATTCATGTACGCTGTTTCCAGTGCATCATTCTGCATAATTAGCGAAGTAAAGAAAGGCTCTTCTAACTTACGAAGGTTAGGATCAGCAGAATCAAGCAGGATCAGACCAAATTTACCAAATAAAGAACCCATCAGTTTGGCAAAAGCATCCGTCATACTATCTGCTCTAAACGAAGAAGATCGAATAAATTCCATAATTTGCGGTTTAAAGTCACTATCTTGAAGTAGCGCATCCAGCTGTTCTACTACTTGCTGCCAGCTTTCATCTTCTACACGAATATTACTCACCGAGGAGCGTTTCTCCTCTGATTTCTCTATCTTAATCTTTGTAATCTCTTGCGTACGATTCAATACATACGTATGATTCACTTCATCCCAGTCATGATCCTCTCCTGCAATCCAGAATAATGGGACTACAGGCCGACCGAGCTGTTCTGCTGCTTCTTTTGCCGCCATAATGGTTGTCATTGCTTTATATACTACAAGTAGTGGTCCTGTAAATAATCCGCTTTGCTGTCCGCCAGTAACCACTAACGTTCCCGGCTGTTCTAAAAGTGCCAGGGAAGACATCACCGCATCATGTGAATTATGCTTTTCATTATATTGCCGTAGACATGCAGCAACTTGTGTCCGGTCTGCACGGAGACCCTCACTACGATCCAGCCATTCTGCCCGAATGCTTCTACTCTCTTTGCTTCGGAAATCCCCACCATACAAATGACTAACCTTCTCAAAATTTTCTATATAGTCGCGCGCGAGTGCAGATCCACCCGGGAGCGGTTCCTTAACAATATTCATTTGCTAGTGCCTCCAGTTCTACTGAGCAGTTATATGTAAATCCAAGTTCGTAAACTCTATATGATTGTATCCAAAGTCAGGGGCCGCGTCAAAAGAATTACATGCCTGCAAAAAAGCAATGCAAGAGCAGCCGTTTTATTTTCTTATCCATTAAAATGATTATTAAATATCCCCACTACATACAAGAGGCGAGAGCATAACGCTCCCGCCTGTCTAATACTCGCTATAGATTTAAGCAAATTTTTTGCTTACCCAGTGTCCTTTGGATACTTCTACTAATTCAAAGTCACTATCATTGCTCTTTTCGTTAGCAGAATAAATAGGACTACCAAGCTCATCATGCAAGTGAATACGTTTCTTGTTCACTTCAATTTCCGGATCCGGAATTGGAATAGCTGACAAGAGAGATTTGGTATAAGGGTGGATAGGATTTGCATAAAGCTCTTCACTTTCCGCCAATTCTACCATTTTACCCAAATACATAACTGCTACGCGATCACTGATATGTTTAACCATGGACAGATCATGCGCGATGAAAAGATAAGTCAATCCCAGACGATCTTGCAATTCTTTAAGCAAGTTTACGACCTGAGCTTGAATGGATACGTCAAGCGCGGAAATCGGCTCATCACAAACGATGAACTTAGGATTTACCGCTAACGAACGGGCAATCCCAATACGTTGGCGTTGTCCACCAGAGAATTCATGCGGATAACGAGTAGCGTGATCATGGTTAAGACCAACCAAATCGAGCAGCTCTTCGATCCGTTTTTTACGTTCTGCACGACTGCCAGCCATTCCGTGAATGTCCAGTGCCTCGCCGATGATATCAGAAACCGTAAAACGCGGGTTAAGTGATGCGTACGGATCTTGGAAAATCATCTGCATGTCACGACGCATTGCTTTCATTTTGTTAGAAGGCAATTTATAAATGTCTGTACCATTATATTTCACACTTCCGGCAGTTGGCTCATACAAGCGAAGAATTGTACGTCCAGCAGTAGTCTTACCACAACCGGATTCTCCTACCATTCCAAGCGTCTCGCCCTCACGGATGGAGAAGTTAATATTATCAACAGCCTTAAGAACCTTGCCTTGACCTACATTAAAATATTTCTTAAGACCTTCTACCTCTATTAGGTTCTTACTCAAGAGTACTGCACCTCCTTGGCCATCGAATGCAGATTCCAGCAACGCGCCATATGCGTTTCGCTGAATTCTGTGGCGCCGGGATCGATTTGTTCGCAAACATGCATTGCTTCATTGCAACGCGCGGTGAACGGACAGCCGATCGGCGGCTTGATCAGATCTGGCGGTGTGCCGATGATCGGAATGAGCGGCTCGCCCTTCTTTTGGTCCAGACGCGGCATCGAGCGCAGCAGACCTTTGGTATATGGATGCTGTGGATTCTTAAAGATTTCCCATCTTGTTCCGGTCTCCACAACTTCACCTGCATACATTACAATAACCCGATCACACATACCGGCAACGACGCCAAGATCATGGGTAATCAAAATGATGGAGGTACCTAGTTTTTGCTGCATCTCTCTCATAACTTCCATGATCTGCGCCTGAATGGTTACGTCAAGAGCCGTTGTAGGCTCGTCCGCTATGAGTAAAGCCGGACGGCAGGCTAGCGCGATTGCAATCATTACACGCTGGCGCATACCGCCTGAAAACTCGTGGGGATATTGGTTAAAGCGAGCCTCAGCATTTGTGATGCCAACTAATTTGAGCATCTCAATACCTTGCTTTTTCGCTTCGGCCGCTGACATTTTCTGATGTTTAATCAAAACTTCAGTGATCTGTTTGCCCACTTTGATGGTTGGGTTCAAAGAAGTCATCGGGTCTTGAAAAATCATGCCAATATCTTTACCGCGAATGGATTCCATTTCTTTCATGCTTTTGTCTAGCAGATTTTGTCCTTGGAAAATAATTTCTCCCTTTTTCACTTTAGAGGGTGGGGAAGGGATCAACCGCATAATCGATTGTGCAGTTACACTCTTACCGCTGCCGGACTCGCCGACGATGGCAACCGTTTCACCTTTGCCAATTTCAAAATTCATACCACGGACAGCTTGCACTTCTCCGCCTTTAACAAAAAACGAAACATGCAAATCTTTGACTTGTAAAATAGGTTCCATCCATAACCCTCCTATTTTTTCAGCTTAGGATCAAGCGCGTCACGAAGACCATCACCGAAAATGTTGAAAGAAAGCATGGTTAAACTGATCAGAATGGCAGGGAACAGAAAGCGCCATGGATAGTACAACCAACCGGTGAGTGAATCGTTAATCATAGATCCAAGTGAAGCGATAGGAGCTTGTACACCAAGACCCAAGAAGCTTAGGAAAGCCTCAGCAAAAATTGCATTTGGTACAGAAAGTGTAATCGTTACAATAATCGGACCCACTGCGTTCGGCAGAAGGTGTTTGAACAACAGTCTCGCAGAACCTGCACCCATGGAACGGGAAGCCAATACGAACTCGCGGTTCTTAAGCTGCATAATTTCACCGCGTACAATCCACGACATCGTAATCCAACCCGTAATGGTTAAGGCCAGGATGATGGTACCAAGACTTGGTTCAAGCACAACCAAAAGCAAAATTACAACAAGCAGATAAGGAATGGAGTACAAAATTTCAGAGAATTTGTTCATGATATTATCTACACGGCCGCCGAAGAAGCCCATAATACCTCCATAGATAACACCGATAAACAAGTCGATGGCTGCCGCAGCTAGACCAACGATCAAGGAGATCCGTGCGCCGTACCAAGTACGAACGAAAATATCACGTCCAAGATCATCCGTTCCAAACCAGTGATCGGAGGAAGGGGGCTTATTGGTATTCATCAAGTCATTGGAGTAATAGTTATATTTCGAGAATAAGGGAGCGATAATCGCTGCAAGCACGATCAAGCCTAGAATCCCAAGCGCGGTCATCGCCATTTTGTTTTGACGCAACCGTTGCCAAGAATCTTTCCAGGCAGAGAGACTCTCCCGCTGGATTACCTCGGCTTCTTTTTCATCTACACCGACTTTTTGAAAGTCTTCCGGTTTTAGATTCATGTTCTTTAACAAGTTATTATCAGATGCCACTCTTTAGCCCTCCTTTCCTCCACTTAATTTCATACGTGGGTCAATCAATACATAAGCAATATCAGTAATGAAACGGGCCACCATGAGTAGTACACCATAGAAAATGGTTATCCCCATAATAACGGTATAGTCACGGACACCAATCGCTTCCACGAACTGTTTACCAATACCCCCAACACCAAAGATCTGCTCGATAACAACCGAACCAGTTACGATGTTAGCTGTCATAGGTCCCATGTAAGTAACAACCGGCAGGATACCATTACGAAGTACGTGACGGCTTAGAATAGCCATCCAGCTTAATCCCTTAGCCTTAGCCGTTTTGATATAATCCGCATTCAGAACTTCAAGCATACTTGAACGTGTCAAGCGCGCTATAAATGCTATTGGCTGAGCCGAGAGCGCTGCTACAGGAAGGAAATAATAGATTGGCCCTTTAAAACCTGAAACCGGTACCCAACCCAATTTGAAAGCGAACACATACTGTAATAATGACGCGACTACAAAGCTCGGAACCGCAATCCCCAGAACTGCCAACACCATCGCGGCGCTGTCAAGAAACTTTCTGTGATAGAGTGCCGCTAACATGCCGAGAAGAACCCCAACAATAACCGCCACAACAATTGCGACGAGTCCCAGCTTCAGCGACGCTGAAAAGGTTTGACCGATCAAATGTGATACATCTTGATTCAGGCGCTTCATGGATACACCCAGATCACCTTGGATAATATCACCTAAATACTTAAAATACTGATGAGAGAGCGGCTTGTCCAGACCATATTGCTCCATCAAACGCGCTTTAATTTCTGGCGGTACTTTTTTCTCAGAAGTAAACGGATCCCCTGGAATAGCTTTCATCAAGAAAAAAGTTGCAGAAATCAGTACAAATAATGAAACCAACATATAGAAGAATTTATTTGCGACATAACGAACCATCCCCATCACACCTCCTCCGACAAATTTTTTGAGAGCATTATATTGATTTTATGAAAAAAACGGATTTTTGTCCATTTTCTAAATATGTTATAAATAACAATAAATAACAAATAGACGGAAATACAAAAAAAAGGGATATATATGGAGTTCCACATATATATCCCGAAGTATTGTGTTACTTCAGTCAACTAACTATTCTGTTTAAATTACATGAGCTAAATCTTAGTGCTCAAGCAAGTATCCACGAGTCAAGTCAATTGCACCACTGAAGTCAAGAGTAACACCTTTGAGGTACTCTTTAGTCAGGGAGTTGTTAGTGTAGTAGTACAAAGGAATCAAAACTTGATCTTGCTCGATGAGCAATTTCTCAGCTGCTGCAAACTTGTCTTGACGTACTTTCAAGTCAGTACTTGCTTTAGCTTCGCTGATCAATTTGTCATACTCAGGGTTAGCGTAACCAGTATCATTGTTACCGCCACCTGTTACCCACATATCAAGGAAAGTCATTGGATCATTGTAATCCGCAGTCCAACCAGCACGTGCAACTTGGTAGTTCAGGTTTTGACGGTTTTCAATAAATACAGCCCACTCTTGGTTAACGGTTTGTACGTCGATACCAAGATTGTTTTTCCACATATCAGCAATCGCCAAAGCGATTTTCTTGTGACCTTCACTTGTGTTGTAAGTCAAAGAGAATGTAGGCAGTTTATCCATACCTTCTTCTTTCAGACCTTCAGCAAGCAAAGTTTTAGCTTGTTCTAGATCTTCAGTGAAGTAGCTATCTTTAACTGCTGTACGGTATTCACCATCAGCACCAGCGATACCCGGAGGTACATAACCGAATGCTGGGAATTGTCCACCTTGTACTACATTGTCAATCAAAGCTTGACGGTTAATCGACATTGCAAGAGCTTTACGGATTTTAGCGTTTGTGAAAGGTTTTTCAGTGATATTGAATTCGTAGTAGTATACGGAAGCAATACCTTTACGGCTGAATTCTTTAGGAAGTTCTTTTTGCACGATTGGAATTTGTTCTGATGGAATTTCACCAGTTGGTCCACCGGCACGATCGTATTCACCGTTCTTGTAGCTGAGCAGTTCAGTTGCACCGCTGTTTACAAGGGAGAAGTCGATTTTGTTAAGTTTAATGGAATCTTTATCCCAGTATTTATCGTTTTTAGTTACAACAAGTGTTTGACCTGTAGTCCACTCAGTAAGAGTGAAAGCACCGTTAACGATCATAGTATCTTTACTTGTTGCCCATTTTGGATTACTCTCAATGGATTTGTGTACAGGGTAATAAGTGTAGAAGGAAAGCAATCCAAGGAAGTAAGGAGTTGGGGCTTCAAGAGTAACTTCGAGAGTTTTCTCATCAACCGCTTTGACACCTACTTGACTGAAATCGGTAATTTCCTTGTTGTAGAACTTTTGAGCATTTTTGATGTAGTACAATTGATAAGCGTAAGGTGCAGCGGATGCAGCAGCAGGATCGAGCACGCGTTTCCAAGCGCGAACGAAGTCTTCTGTTGTTACAGGATCGCCATTACTCCATTGTGAATCACGGAGTTTGAAAGTATATACCAGACCGTCAGCGGAAACATCCCAGCTTTCAGCAACACCTGGTTCAGCTTGACCAGATTCAGCATTCATGCGAGTCAGACCTTCGTACATTGTTGTCAGGACAGTGTGAGCTTGGCTATCTTGAGCCAATCCTGGGTCAAATGTTGGAGGCTCAGAGCTTAGGTTGATTCTCAGTGTTTGGTCCGCAGCCAATTTCTCTTCTGTAGCCGCATTACCAGTTCCCGTGTTACCAGTGTTACCAGCATTACCTTTATTGCCGCTGTTCGCGTTGTTTCCGCCGCAGCCAGCAAGCACTGTGCCGATAACAAGTACTAATGCAAGCATTAGCAATAGACTTTTACTCTTCTTCATCTAGCAGTTCCCCCTAAATAGAATGTGGTATATGGTTTATGATTATACAACCAGTGGTCAAAAAAATCTAGTGGTATGTTTTCAGAAAATTCTTTTTTTATTAAAACTTTAAACTTTTGTGACGTTGCCGCTTCACCGGAGCAGTGGAACATTACATCGCTTGTGATATGTACTTAATTAGCCCTACAAACATAAATAATAAATATCCGACGCTCATAAAAAAGAAGGAAAGTCTCCAAACTGCCCGAAATAACCGCTTCCCATCTACTTTTCCTTTCAGTCGATTCTGAGCGCCGCCAATCAATCCAGTGGATATTAATACAATAAGTAGTATAAGATAAAACCCAAAACCGTTATTAAACAAGTTGTTAAATAATGCGGAGACCGATAATAATAAAAAAAATGTAGTCACGTCCATAGCGAGCATAAAAGTTTTCTTTTTATCTTTTTTCAAGCCTCTTCCAATGAAATAAACAATTAAAAACGGTATTATTGGAATCAAGCTTAAAGTAACGACCGAATTCATCAGCAATCCCATAGCTTCACCTCTCCTCCGAGATCATACCTATATTCCCTCTACTAATTGGCAGATCAAGCGATGTAAAGGAACCAATGTTCCAGTGCGTTCTGCCATTTCTACAAGACTTCCATTGATCCAATGAATTTCTGTGCTTCTTGAAGCTAGAACATCTGCCAGCATGGACGAAGTATTGCCAGCCGTTGACCTGCACACTTTAAGGATGTTATCCCACGCATCATGATCATAAGTAATTCCGCAGGCATCATATACCATAGTAGCTTCTCTAAAAAGTTCTCTCATTAACTGCAGGCGCTCTTCTGAAGCAAGCAGTTCACCATTTGGAATACGCCAAATCGCTGTGAGCGGATTAATAACGGCATTGATTAGGAGCTTCCGGTAAATCATGGTATCCACTTCATTCGACAAAAAGGCTGAGAATCCTGCCATAATGAGAACTTCTATTAAATAATTCACTTGTAAATCAGTATGTATACTATGGGCTTGTCCATTCTTTAAGCTCCATTTCCCTATCCACACCTCCCCCGCTCCTGCATGAATGACCTCAGTTAAAGACTTTCGCTTCGCAGCTTCTGTTGTTACGGCAGCATATAAATTTGCTTTCGGCAGCAAGTTACTGAGCATCTCCATATGTCCAATGCCATTTTGAAAACAAATGATGTGTACCTGTTGTTCCCTAAGAGGGGATAGAAATCCAGGTAAAACATTATGTAGTATGTCCTGTTTAACCGTTACTATGATCCAATCACTGGGCTCACGGAGATAGGCATCTGCAAATCCCTCTATTGGCGCGGACACAAATCGATCCCCCAAAATCGAAATTGGATCGCGCCCATCCTCATAGCTCACAGTTAATCCCTCATCTTTTAATTTCCGGCACTGCTCTACCCCTCGACACCACAATCTCACTTCATTCCCGGACTGGGTCAGCCTCCCTGCCAAGAGCAGCCCAAGTGAACCCGCACCGATTATATCGATTTTCATCTGATCCTCCTGTTGATCTCAAACGCAAATTTTCTAAGTATAGCCTTAATATACCAAGAAGAACCGCCGTTGTCGTCCTCCATAAATGACAATACAAAACCAAAACGCCCGCAAATGGCGCTAATAAAGCGAACCACTTACGGGTGTTTTAGTTTGCCTATCTTTTATTCAATACGTTCTAAATTTCCATTCCCATCCATTTTGAAACGAGTCTTCATTTCTTCTTCTTCTTCGTTTAAGAAAGCTAGCCTACGCGCACGATCCATAATCTGAATTAAAGCTTTGTAATCATCATTGACTACCCGGTAGTCACTTTGAGCAAGATTAACCTCTTTTGACAACCGCTCATTCTCAGATCTTAATTCTGTTAATTCATCTTCCTTCTCGCGCAAATCTCTCTCCAGCATTTTCAGCTGGCGTCCTGCCTCCTGGATCGTACCTTTCCATTGTCTCAGGAAACGTATAACCGCATCAATGGATAATGTGTTTTCACTTAATCCTTCGCCCCGCCCGAATTCCTCATCGGTATCCCCGAGAATCAGACCCGCTACCTGCGCTCCTCTTACCGACGGCTGCTTTTTCAGGTAACTTCTCTTTTGACGTTGACCTTTAGCGATTCCAATTGCACCTTCATAGCTTTTTCGAACACAGCTGTTCCAGCGGAATCCGCAAGCTGCCGACGTTCTGCCGATTTTCTCACCCACTTCTTCAAAAGCAGCAAGTTGTGTACTGCCCTCCCGAATGTGGCGCAAGGTTACTTCTGCCAGTATTAGATCATCTTCTGCACTCCAAGCATCCTGTCTAACGGCTGTCATCCAACCAAACCTCCTAACAACATCTTGAAATAACCATCTCCATAACCGACAGCTCTGCCGGGTAGTGAATAGGGATAAAAGCTGCTTACTCCATTTCTATGCTTCTCATAGAGTTCATAGAATCTATTTGATACTAAATTGTATTTCCATTATCTGCCCACATCATACGCTTTAAGTAATAAATTCTCTTTTTTCAAGTACTAATCACTTCAGTCAATTATAAAAATCACATTTTTTCAAGATTAGTTTATTTTTTTCAATGAATTCGTTTACACATTTTTACTGAACGGGTATAATAAGTCGAAGGAATATTCGTGAGATACATACTGGAAGGGGGACTCTCTCTTGGACCGCATGTTTCGGGTATTAGGTTTTTTTACATTGGCTATTGGATTGATGGCTTTCGCCGGAGGTCTGACAGAAATGGCCTTGCTTTTCTTTTTGCAAACCGCTTTTTTCGTAATTCTCGGTTATTTGAAGTTTACTGAAAAAACTTATGTCCTACTTTTCTGGGCATACATGATTTTGACTTTCACCGGTTTCAGCTATTGGACGATCTTTCAAATGGGTCTTCCACTATAAATTGCAGTGCTCTCTTGAAGCGGATGAGGTCCTTATCTAATAAGGATCACTTCCGTTTTTTTGTTTATCAGTTAATATATTATATATGAGGTCCCCCAAATATCTGTGTACGCATTGAAGGATAGCCTCACTTTGTGGGGATTTTTTGTATGTATGCTATTTTAGAAGGGTTAAACATATTATTAGTACATACATATATCCATTCAAGAAGAACCGGTTTTGCCGTCTTTTACGGACAGTTTCCGTTTCTACGAGAAATAGAAGGATGATTTATGGAGTGAAACAGATAAATTCTTATCTTAAATTTCAAAAAAAGGTGGTGGTGTGGTGCGCTCCCGCAATGCCCAAAGCCGCATGATGGCAACCATACTAATTCTCTTCTGCTGTACATTGTTTCCGTTACAATCTACGATGTACCTGTCTGCCGATCCTAGCGGTTCTTTTTTCAATTCCTCTATACCAGATAATGAAGAAACCCGTAAACTTCTGGAGCAAACCTTATCTTCCGCAGAAATCGAACGGGAGATCATCAAGATTACAGCCGAACAAAAAGCGCTTGAAGAAAAGGTAGATTACCTAGAAGAGCAAGCTATCCAGAAAAAATCTGCCATCGCAAACCAACAAGAGCGTGCAGGCGCGGTCCTTCGTTCTTATTATATGGGGGATAGAGACGGTCTCTTGGCCGCATTTCTATCCGCGAAGAGCATTAGCAGATTCCTGGCACTATTCGATTATTATGAAATTATTATCGGAAATGACCGCAACATTCTCACACAATACGAGGACCAATATAAGGATCTAAAGAAGACCCTCCAGACTGCACAGCGCAGCTCTAAGGATCTTGCACAGCTGCGAACCGCTCTGGAGGAACAGAAAATTCGGGTAGCCGCGCTCAATAAAGAAATTGAAGGTGGGATTAAAGACAGTAGTGATCCTGATAATATGAGCGCTCTACTTCAAGAATTCACATTATATTGGGAGAATATTGGTTTGCGCGAGGTAAAGACCTACTTCAAAGCATTGTCTTCCGCAATGAATAAATTACCGCAGTTTGTCCAGAATCGAGAGGGAGTTCTTACTCGTAAGGGGATGACTTATGTTCTGAATCTGAAGGAAGAGGATTTAAACGAATTCCTTCAGTCCCAGAATAAGCTATTTAACGATTTCGCATTTCATTTTAATGACGGAACGATTACTGCCACAGGAAAAAGTGGAGCTTTAGCCCTTTCATTAACCGGTCACTACATCATACAGGAAGAACCCATCAACGGACTTATATTCCAAGTAGATCATGTTGTATTTAATGGTCTCGAATTACCTGACACCACTAGAAGAACACTTGAGGAGGAATTTGATTTAGGCTTTTACCCTGGAAAAATTGTTTCTTTCCTCCGTGCCACAGAAGTAGATAGTAAAGAAGGCGTCCTCCAAGTTAAACTTTCAATCTCATTCTAAGCCTTCCTTGATGAAATCTTTGTACCCAGCCGCATCCATTTTTCCTGTAAGCAGTAAGGATACTGCTTCAACAATCTTACTCCAGCCGCCTTGGAATTCAACCTCCGGGGCGGTTTCTTCTGTCAGTAATAATTCGACTCCAAAAGGAAGCCTATATTTGAAATCATGCTCTGAACGATAGAGGACATCCAGCGCAGGCAAGCTTCCCGTATTTTCTAGCCAATCCATTTGAGAATCCTCAGAAGTGATAAACGTCAGCCAATTCACGGCTTCCTTTGGATTTGGGGATTGAGCCGGAAGTGCAAAGGAACGGCTGTAATAAGATTCAAGTCCTCTCCCGTTACTTGCGGTCAGTGGTGCTTCAGCAACTAAAGACGAATTCCCATGTTTTTTCCACTCAGATAGCGGTAGAGCAGCAACAGCAACGCTTCCGCTCTGAATCATATCCCAAACATCTTTGTTATATCGACTGGTAAGGTAAAAATAACTACGAGCATTCTGAGTCCAATTTATCACTTCTTGGTTATCCGATAGCAAGCTGCTGTTCATACTCTCCATAACAGCGGACAATCCATATGGATTACGTGTATCCATTGCGAGCAAATATTTTCCTTGCTCTTTAAGCACATTCTGAAGCAATGTGTTCCACTGTTCCAGACTTCTTGGTAAGGTAGTGAATCCCAGTTCCGCAAGACGCTGTGGTGAATAAACAAGTACATAAGGATCAATATCCAGCGGCACTCCCCAATTATATCCGTTCCATTGCATCCATGGGATTAACTGAGTTAACGGTGCAGTTCCCGGAATGCTCTGATACACATCCACCGGCAATAAATATCCACGTGTAGCCCAGTCGAGAATACTTCGTCCATCCGCCATAACGATATCCGGGCTATCCCCGATGGTAAGATCATGCTTCAAAACTTCGTCTGCATCCTCGCTATCAATATTTCTTAATATTACCTTTACTCCACTTTCTAAAGTATAACGATTGCTTAAAAGCTCCAGTTCATTGAATTCCTCACTATTTAACGATACTGTTATGCGCAGGCTATCTATAGTTCCCTCTTCCCCTGAAGAGGGGTTTGTCGACTGACTTTGTGGTTTTTTCATAGGATGTGGGTCGTTATTGGTACTCAATTCCATACTGGGTGACAAGCTTGTCAGCGATAGTAGTAAAATTGCAAAAAGCAGCCAATAATTTTTGCGTTTCAGCACAATTCCCCGCCTTTCCCATGATTCGTCACCCCTATTTTACCAAACCCGCCGCTGCTTGTCTTTAGAATGTGAAAACGTTCTCTTTCTATTATATAAGGGGAAACGACGAAGACAATTAATAGCTTAGGGTGATCCATCCGCCATTACAAGAAAGCTTTGGACTTCCGATCGCTGTTATCCTCAGATTTCCTGATTTAATTACGCCATATTGCGGCTGAAATCCGAGGATAAAGGCGAACGCTTCGCTTCTACAGTTCCAAACTTTCTTTCCATGGCTCAAATCACCAACACAACCTTTTATTCCTCCGCCGTTTCTGGGCGGGCAGGAAAAAGCCGGGAGTTATGCTTCTCCCGGCTGAAAAGAGGATTAATGGTTAGAGAAGATCCGCTGCCAATTGGGCCAGACGGGAACGCTCCCCTTTTTCCAATGTAATATGTCCGCTAATCCCTTGCTGCTTAAACTTCTCAACAATATAGCTAAGTCCGTTACTCGCAGCATCCAAATATGGATGATCAATTTGCTCCGGGTCACCCATAAGAATCACTTTACTTCCTTCACCCGCTCTGGAGACGATTGTCTTCACCTCATGACGGGAAAGGTTCTGAGCCTCATCGATAATAATGAACTGCGAAGGGATTGAACGGCCACGAATATAAGTTAAGGCTTCAACTTGTATGCTGCCTAGGCCCATTAAGATTTTATCGATATCGCCAGCTTTTTTGGTGTCGAACAGGAACTCCAGATTATCATAAATAGGCTGCATCCAAGGTCTGAGCTTCTCATCCTTCTCTCCGGGTAAATAACCAATGTCTTTACCCATAGGAACTACTGGACGAGCAATGAGCAGTTTTTTGTATTTATGCTCATCCTCAACTTTGAATAATCCGGCAGCAAGCGCCAATAATGTCTTCCCTGTACCAGCCTTACCCGTAATGGTTACAAGCGGGATTTCATCATTGAGAAGCAGCTCCAATGCCATTCGTTGTTGAGCATTTCGGGCGCTGATCCCCCAGACTGAATCATTGCCCAGATAGAGCGGCTCCAGACGGGTCGCATCACTATTCACTTTGAGAAGAGCTGATTTACCCGTGCCTATTTCATCCTTGAGGATCACAAATTCATGAGGGTACAATGGATACGACAACGCGAGCTGTTTAACCGTTAAAGAGCGGTGACTGTAATATTCATCAATCAATGCTGGATGTACCTGCAGAGATTGGTAACCAGTGTAAAGTTCATTTAAATCTCCAGTACGATCTGACAAGTAATCCTCTGGCGTAATTCCTAACACATCCGCTTTAATCCGGACCAGCACATCCTTACTCACAAGCACTACGGGACGCGGATCAGGCTTCTCTTTCTCTTCGATTAAATAATTGAGAGCTACAGCCAAAATCCGATTGTCGTTAGATACCTCACCAAACATTTCCTGTACCTTCACAAAACTGCGATGGTTAAGTTCTACCTTCAGCTTGCCTCCATGCTCCAGCTCCACACCACTATGCAAATGACCTAGCTCACGAAGTCCATCGAGCAATCGGGAAACCGTGCGGGCATTCCGACCGATTTCGTCAGCGTTGCGCTTTTTGGAGTCGATTTCTTCCAGCACAACCGCTGGAATAACCACCTCATGCTCCTTGAAAGAGAAAATCGAATTGGGGTCGTGCAAAAGCACGTTGGTATCTAGCACAAATATCTTGTTCATATTATCCCCTCCACAGCGCCTGGTTTGATTGATCATACATAACTCTTTCCGCCAAGGGAAAAGATAAGGTACAGAAACGAACTTGGCTGAAAGGAGTAATCACATATGAGAAAATCAATGTGTCTGTTGCTGGTACTGCTGCTATTGACAAGCTGCGGTATCGCTAATAAAAAGACATCACCCTCTCCTCAGAATAAACAATCTGCGAATGCTGTAAAGGGTACGGGAAACCATGCGGTTCGGCAATTGGCCAACGATGGTGCAACTAATCCTAAGGCCACCTCGAAAGCTGGTCACACCGTCAGTGTTAAGGGCGAAAGTGAAATTGCACTTAAGGACCATTTTGAACAGTTGGCCAAAAGAGTTCCTGGTGTGAATGGCGCACACTGTGTAGTCATGAACAAGGTAGCCATTGTAGGTCTTGACGTAGAAGGTTCTTTAGACCGATCACGTGTTGGAAGCATTAAATATACTGTAGCGGAAGCTATCCGCAAAGACCCGAGAAGTGTACGCGCACTTGTCACAGCCGATATGGATCTCTCCAGCCGCTTAGCAGACATGAGCCGCCATATTTCTCAGGGAAATCCGATTTCTGGATTCTCATCTGAACTGGCTGATATCATCGGTCGAATCATGCCGCAGCTGCCAGAGGATACTAAGCCGATTAAAAATGCGCAGTAGAGGACAAAAAAAGCCCAGTGATATTCTCACTAGGCTTTTTTCATGGCTGCAAATACTTGTCCGTCCAGCTTCTCAGCGGCACGTCCATCATAAACCTTTGCATATCTTGGGGCGGATTCAAGCTGCGCTCCATAAAAAAGCGCGTTACGCACCGCCATGATTTCAACATCAAAGCAGCACATCTTGAAAGGTACATCCTGAAGTGGATCCTGCTTTACAACGGCACTGCCGTTAATAGCATAGACAGTACCCTCACCGAACACAGTGACGGTTACTAACGGGTTGACCTTCATGTTGTTCACGAGTCTGGAACGATGATCTACAGCCAGACGCACAGTACTAGGACTAACTGCATAAATCCACGAAATAGCCGTGGACGTTGGACCTCCTGATTCCGCATCAACTGTGTTGAGAAGAACAAAAGTTTCCGATTGCAGCATCGATAACAAGGTTTCGTTCAGCTGAGCAACGGCTTCGGACATAAGTACTGGCCCCCTATGCGGCGTAAATTCATTCAATTTATTATATTATAGCACAGGCTGAAACTTGCATTCAATTTTAGGGCGAAGTGTTATTAAGGACTTTAAGGCGCCTCAGTGGATTCTGAAGTGGAATTATCAGAAACTCCTGCTAATCGATCCTGCAAGCTTTTCTTGGCAGCCTCAAGCTCCTCATCATTAATATATACATACGGACTTCGCCACGTTCCAGTCACGGGCTTGAATTCGATATCATCTTTGGAAATCTTCCAATAAGTCGCAATCATATCTTTAATCTGCGAATTTTCGATATCAGTCTTCATATTACTATCCACTGCGTCAAGTACCTTGCCTATTTTTAATACTCCACCAAGCGATTGCATCTGATCCACCAGTGAATGAAGGACCTCATTCTGACGTTTGTTCCGATCAAAATCGTCTGAACCCTTAGTCTTAGGCTTGCAATTAGATTTACGGTATCGCACATAATCTAGCGCTTTATCTCCATCAAGCTCCGCCGGACCTTTTTTCAAATTGATATTCGTACCGTCAACGCTGTCTGTATAACACATATTATCGCTAATGTTGACTTTGACTCCACCAAGCTCGTCCACCACATCGCGAAAGCCTTGAAAATCCAGAATCGTTGTATAATCTACGTCAATATCTAGATATTTCCCCATCATTGTCTTCATCTCATCTTCTGCCAAAATACCAGAAGAATCTTCTTTCCCCTTAAAGCGAGCATAGAATTCGTTAATCTTCGTTTGCTTGTATCCATTGAGCTCAACTAAGGTATCGCGCGGAAGAGAGACAATGGTTGCTGATTTTGTCTTAGGATTAAGCGCTGCAACCATAATAACATCTGTCAATCTAGATTGATGTTTTGGTCTATTATCCGTACCTAGGATAAGCATCGTCAGTGGTTTTTCTGTAGCCGAATGTCCTGGGGCAACCGTTCCTTTACTACCTGCATTAAAGACCCCATTTTCAAGCTTCCAATACAGATAGCCCCCGTAGCCCAATACGCCAAGAATCGCAATAATGAGTATGGTTAACAGGATTCTAACTAATCTGCCAAAAAAGCCTCTCTTTTGCGGTTTCTTCTTTTTTTTCTTAGGAGCACCCTTCACAGGCTGTTTTCTATTATTCGGTTGTTGACCACTTGCTCGTGGAGGTAAACTGCTGTTTCGTGTACTCATAGTAGAATAAAGTCCTCTTCATTTCATTTGGAATTAAAATTGCTACACTTAAATAGACGTTGCATAAGCGGTAAAAGTTTCGATTACTGTCTTTTTGCTGCAGCTGCAGCCTTTCTCTTCTGTCGAGCTTCTACGATATAACGTATCCGTACCATCAGCATTAATCCAACGGCAACCAGCAGACACTGAATGATCGGTAGCTTATCATGTTGAAAAATGAGGAGCATGCCGGAGCCGATTGCCATCATTATGTACAGCATAATCTCTTTGCCAATCGATAATTTTTGATTCACACGAAATACCTGATTATACACAAATGTAAGCAATATAAAAATAACAATATAAGCGACGATTGGATGCTCAGCAAACCAGACTTGCATAGATACCGCACTCCTCCCAAATTTAAGATACGTTTACATTATATCATCAGTAAGGGAAGTTTTTGTTATAAAAAAAACCGCCGAAAGTTAAACCTCCGACGGCTCTTTACTATAATAAGCTGATCTTACGCGTTTGCTTGTGCCATTTTACGTTGCTTCTCTACACGTTCGCGTTCGCCTTTGTTCAGAATCTTTTTGCGCAAGCGAATGGATTTAGGTGTGATTTCACAATATTCATCATCATTCAAATATTCAAGTGCGCCTTCCAAAGAGAAGGTACGTGGTGTCTTCATTTTTACAGTATCGTCCTTACCTGAAGTACGCATGTTGGTAAGTGCTTTTTCTCTACAGATGTTAACGATAATATCGTTATCACGGGTATGCTCGCCTACGATCATACCTTCATAAATTTCTGTACCTGCATCCAAGAAGAGAATACCACGATCCTCAACGCCCACTATTCCATATTGTGTAGTTGATCCAGTCTCACTGGCTACAAGCACACCTTGATGACGTCCGCCAACTTGACCAGCAACCAGTGGAGCGTAGCTGTCAAAAGCATGGTTCATAACGCCGTAACCGCGTGTCAAAGTCAAGAAGTAAGTGTTGTAACCAATCAAACCACGTGCAGGAATCAGGAACTCTAGACGTACTTGACCCGTACCGTTGTTAATCATGTTGACCATTTCAGCTTTGCGAGTGCCCAGACTTTCCATAACAGAGCCCATGCTTTCTTCAGGAATGTCAATCATAAGACGCTCAAGTGGCTCCGATTTAACACCATCGATTTCTTTAATGATTACTTGTGGTTTAGAAACTTGCATTTCATAACCTTCACGACGCATATTCTCGATCAGAATACCAAGGTGAAGCTCACCACGTCCAGAAACGATAAATGCATCAGGACTATCCGTTTCATCCACACGCAAACTCACATCTGTCTCAAGTTCTTTAAAGAGACGCTCACGCAGTTTACGGGAAGTTACCCATTTACCTTCTTTACCAGCAAAAGGACTGTTATTCACAAGGAAAGTCATTTGCATCGTAGGCTCGTCGATCTTAAGAACAGGCAGTGCTTCTGGATTCGCTGGATCAGCAATGGTCTCACCAATGTTAATGTCCTTGATCCCTGCGATAGCAACGATATCCCCTGCGCCCGCTTCTTCTGTTTCAATACGTTTTAAACCTTGGAACCCGAACAATTTCTCAATACGTGCGGTTTTACTCTTACCGTCACGCATAATTACAGTTACAGATTGACCTTGTTTGATCACACCGCGGTTTACACGGCCAATAGCAATACGACCCAAGTATTCGTTATAATCCATCAACGTTACGAGGAATTGAAGCGGGTCTTCTACACTTTCAGTTGGAGCTGGGATATGCTCAACGATTGTTTCGTAAAGTGAAAGCATTGTCTCATCTTGCTTCTCAGGAACCATGCTTGATGTACCATTAAGAGCAGATGCATAGACAACCGGGAATTCCAATTGTTCGTCATTTGCTTCAAGCTCGATGAACAAATCGAGCACTTCATCAATAACTTCCTTAGGACGAGCAGCTGGACGGTCAATCTTGTTCACGACAACGATCGGTGTAAGTTTTTGTTCCAATGCTTTACGCAGAACGAATTTCGTTTGCGGCATGCAGCCTTCATAAGCATCAACAACCAGCAATACACCGTCAACCATTTTCATAATCCGTTCTACTTCGCCACCGAAGTCAGCGTGTCCAGGTGTATCCACAATATTGATCAAAAACTCTTTATAAGTAATTGCTGTATTTTTAGCTAGGATTGTAATTCCGCGTTCCCGCTCGATATCGTTAGAGTCCATAGCGCGTTCTTGTACGTGTTCGTGTGCGCTGAAGATTCCCGATTGCTGAAGAAGCTGATCGACGAGTGTTGTTTTGCCATGGTCAACGTGGGCAATGATCGCAATGTTGCGAATATCTTTTCTTGAATGCATGATTTGTATCCAAATCCTCTCATTTATCAAATTAAAACTGTTAAAATTCTTAGCATGTCACGGCAGTCTCACAAAAGAAGCGCCAGGCAGAAAGCCGACGCTTCAACATAACATTAATATTATAGTGAAAGCACTATGAAAAGCAAGTCTTTTTATGAAAAAAACAGTTGCCAAATTTCGTTTTTTTTCACAAGATCCAACATTAATTAACTTCGATACCATCTATTTCGGCCACGAGTTCTACCCCGACCTGTAATCAGCCAAATTCCTGCCGCGATGAATACAATACCAATTAGATAGATCACACCCGTACCCATAAGACTGAAAATACAAAGCGCTATGCTTAGAACGCCTAATATTACAGCAATTGCAGATAGTCCCCCTGACCGTCTTGGAGAATTTATGGAATATTCATACAGACCTACGGCAATGCCGAGCAGAAGCACAGGCCATAAATATTTCATAAGCCCCCATCCCCATATATTGCAAAGACCAAACAATAAACCATATACCGTTAATATTCCCGCGGGAATCAATACTGTTGCCGAAGCGCGGCGGCTAAAAAATAACATATGTAGAACCAATCCTGGAAGTAAAATCACTAGCGGCCAAAGGGCTCGTCCCAAAAATCCGAAGACCCCCAGCTTACCGAATAAAATCAAGACGCCCGCAGCTACAATGAATACACCTAGTCTCATGTCATTCTTGGAAGACATCCTTCACCCATCCCTTCAAATTCACGTCTACCTCATTACCTTGCCGTCTCATACCCAGAAAACGACAGGATTCTTATTCATATATTATCTGAAACATACACAAAATGCCATCACTGACCATGTAAAATATCCCCACAAAGTGGCGCTTTGCTTCGATGCGTACTCAGGTACTTTGCGGGGGTCCCAAATATATACTTTCTGATACGTCAAAAAAGGACAATTCCAATTTGTGGAGATGTCCTTGTAGTATTGCCTTTTATTGCAATTTATTAACCTACTGATGTTGTTCTTCGTTTAACTGCTCCTGTAACAACTACTAATATTCCTAAAGCGATCGGCAGTGTGGAATGCGTGGATGGGAGCAAAAAGGAGAGCATTGTCCCTAATTTTGCATCCTGAAGCATCATATCACCTGCTGTAAAGGCTAAAATATAAGCGCCGATAAATACGAGTAGCGGAAATCTATGCAGCCACCCCACAATGAGGCCACTTCCCCATACTACAATCGGAATGCTGAGCGCAATCCCGATGACAATTAAAGCCAAATCCCCTTTGGCTAGACCGGCAATTGCCAGGACATTATCAAGACTCATAATAAAATCAGCCACGAGAATCGTTCGGATGGATTTCCATACGGAGGATGTTTCCGCGACTCTAAGGTCCTCCTCTTCTTCCAGAAGCAGCTTGAACGCAATCCATAGCAGCAGAATTCCTCCTCCAGCCTGGATATAAGGGATTTTCAACAGTAATACCGCAACAAAAGTTAGCAAGCAGCGCAGAATAACAGCTCCCGCAGCTCCCCACCATACCGCAATCTTCCGGTGCTTCTCCGGAAGGTCCTTACTGGCCATCGCGATGACCATAGCATTATCTCCACTCAGCACAAGATTGATCATCAATATTTCACCAAGGAGCAATAATGATTCCATTCGCTTTTACCTCCCCGAATCACATGTAACTACATGTATGTTCGGAAGTGACAAGCTATGCTTCCTGTCCAACTTTTTTTTGAGGATGAAAGCATGTATGCCCCTTTTTTTGCGTATACAAAACTAAGCATATCTTCGTGCTCATCTTAACTAACTTTAGGGGTGACTATGCCTTGAATACATCCATATGGGAGTTTGTATTATCACTGCTCAATATTATTTTTCTAGATCTCATTCTAGCGGGAGACAATGCCATAGTCATTGGACTTGCTGCGCGTAATTTGCCGATCAGCACTCAAAAAAAAGCAATTGTGCTTGGAACAGCAGGTGCCGTCGTATTACGGATTTTCGCAACGGTTCTGGTCGTATGGTTATTAAAAATCCCTTGGTTACTGCTGGCAGGCGGGATTTTACTTATTCTAATTGCCTATAAGCTGTTAACAGATGAGAACAATTCAACGAATATCAAGGCTGGTCAAAGCTTAGGGGGCGCTGTGGGTACAATCATTCTAGCCGATGCTGCGATGGGACTGGATAATGTCATCGCCATAGCGGGAGTCGCTAAGCACAATATCTCTCTAGTTGTCATAGGACTGTTAATCAGCGTTCCAATTGTGGTCTGGGGAAGCACTCTCTTTATTAAATTAATCAACAAATATCCATGGATTATTTATATTGGCTCAGCAGTCCTAGGGTTTACAGCCTCAAGCATGATTACAGATGAACAGCAGCTATCCCCATTTTTTGAGCAGCATCCACTATTGAGAGCTCTGTTTATATTTGTGATCATTGTTGGCATCTTAATTGGAGGACACTGGAGACGCCAATCAAGCCATAATAATTCAAAAAAGCTGCCTCAACCGTAGATGTTGCTACGAATGAGACAGCCTTTTGTTTATAATATTAGAACCATTCTTCCTGTAATCCAGCCTGAGCACTTACTACATCTTTAGGCTTCTCATCTCCATACGGAGTGATCAGCACGGTCTCCGTGGCTTCAATCGCTGCGTCCAGTAATGCAGAGTAACCTGGGAGCGTAGCTTCAATCTTATCTACAATCCGTAAATTCGGATTCGTTGTAGGTGATTTAGGTACAAATAATGTACAGCAATCCTCATAAGGAAGAATTGACAGATCGTAGGTGCCGATATTCTTAGACAGCTCCACAATATCACTTTTGTCCATCATTACCAGCGGACGTAAAAGAGGAAGTTCTGTCGCACGACCGATCACATTCATGCTTGGTAACGTCTGGCTAGCAACCTGTCCAAGACTTTCACCGGTTACAATCGCGAGAGCACCCTCACGTTCAGCAAGCTGTGTAGTAATTCTCAGCATAGCTCGACGCATCAACGTAATAATCAGATTATCCTGACCTATTCCAGTAAAAGATGTCTGCACCTCTGTAAAAGGTACTAAGTGTAGTTTGATGACTCCCGCATATCGTGACAATACCCGCGTAAGATCAACCACCTTTTGCCGGGCAAGCTCACTCGTATAAGGATAACTATAGAAATGTACGCACTCCACTTCGAGTCCACGACGCATGGATGACCAACCGGCTACAGGACTATCAATGCCTCCGGACAGCAATAACATCGCTTTTCCATTCGTACCGAGCGGAAATCCACCAACACCAGCAATATTTTCGCAAAATATAAAAGTATGACCTTGACGAATTTCGACTTTCAGCTCCAATTGAGGTGACTTTACATCCACAGTAAGTCCGGAATAGCCTTGCAGCAGTGGTGTCGAGACTAGCTTATTCATCTCCATGGAGCCATATGGGAACTCTTTCCATACCCGGCGTGCATTAACTTTAAATGTAGTTCCCGGTGCAGGAGCGATGATCTCCAAAAAATGACGGCTAACAGCCACAATATCCTCGAGATCTGACTTGGCCACCTTTACCGGACTGATAGAAGCGATTCCGAATACATTCTTCAATGCTTCTACCAATGGGGCAGCAGTTTCTCCATTCAGTTCCACGTAAATTCTTCCAAATTCTTTGGTTAGAACCACCTTTGGATATGGCTTAATCATTTCTTTCACATGACGTAGTACCGTTTTTTCAAATCTGGCACGGTTTTTGCCCTTTAATGTAAACTCCCCGAAACGCAAAAGCAGCATATCGGCATAATCAATACTATTGGCACTGCCTTTAGCAGATTCTTGATTCATCGCACTCATTAGTTACTTCATACCTCCTTCAGCAATCTTTAAAGCTCGTACCGCAGTAATTAGTGCTTTCTCAAGCGCCGCGACATCTTCTTCAGTGTGACTATCACCGAAACTGATACGGATGCCTCCTGAAGCTACAGAGACATCTTTCCCCATAGACAATAGAACACGACTAGGTTCTGCCAGCCTGGAGGAGCAAGCCGATCGAGTAGAAACAGCCATCCCTAGTTCCTCCAGCTTACGGGCGAACACTTCCCCTTTCATGCCAGGGTATGAGAAATGCACAATATGAGGGGCCCCATCCTCTCTGCTGTTTATAACAAATTCAGGAACGCTGTGCAAGAAGCGTAACAGCCGATCCCGAAGTGGGAGCAATTGGGCATAGAAGGTTTCTCGCTGCTCAACACCCATCCGCACGGCTTTGGAAGAAGCAACAATTGCAGGTACATTCTCAGTTCCAGCACGTAGTCCCTCTTCATGAGAACCACCTGAAAGTAAGGGGAACAGTTGGATTCCTTCTTTAATATAGAGCAGCCCCGCTCCGCGAGGACCTCGAATTTTGTGAGGAGACAAGCTGTAAAGATCCGCTTTCCATCCATTAAGGTCAACAGCAAGCTTACCATATCCCTGAACGCCATCCACATGAAATAAGGTTCGTGGATTTACGGATTTAATTAGCCTGCCAATCTCCATCAGCGGCTGTACTGTTCCAATCTCATTATTTACATGCATCACACTTACAAGTACGGTATCACGCCGTACTGCAGTAGCCACTCGCTCTGGATCAATCATTCCAGTGCTGTCAGGCGCTACAAAAGTAATCTCCCAGCCATTTTGCTGCAGCTGCAGACAACTTTCATACACAGAGGGATGCTCTATTTCCGTAGTTATCAGATGACGTCCTCTTGACTGATATTGCAAAGCAGCACCTTTAATGGCTAAATTGTTACTCTCCGTAGCCCCAGATGTAAATAGGATCTCCTTTGGTTGTACAGATAACGCAGCCGCGCATACTTCTCGTGAACGCCTGATCAGCTTTGCCGCTTCACTACCGGCACGGTGTAAGGAGGACGGGTTAGCATAATGCAGCTTCATAATTTGTTCCATCGTCTTCACCACGTCTTCATAGGGTGGTGTAGCGGCGGCATAGTCCCAGTAAAGCATATAGCGATTGTCTCCTTTACTTCTTTAAAGTACAGAATCATTCTTTTTTAAATTTCGAAAAAGGATCAAACGGTGATCCCAAATACCAGCATGTGGTTTAAGGGAAATACCCGTTTGATCCTTTTTATTATACAGCGTATTCCGCGCGAGCGCGTTCTATTTTAGTGAGATAAGACTGCGTCTCTTTAGGGAGCAGTGTAAGTTTCTCCAATAATTCCTGATCATTGCTTACGCCAAGGTTAATTACCCTTGCAGGCCCTGCATTGTAAGCCGCTAATGCCATCTTTTCCTGTCCGTCAAAGCGTTTCAATTGATAAGACAGATAGCGTACACCACCATCAATATTTTGCGCAGGATTGAATGAATCAGAAACCCCTAACCCACGCGCTGTTCCATCCATTAATTGCATTAATCCTTTAGCACCAGCCGAAGAGACAACGTTTGGATTAAAGGAAGATTCTGTATCAATCACAGCTTTTATCAAATCGACTGGAACCCCGTACTTAGCACTCGCCGTTTGAATCAGATCATCATAGCTTGTTGGTTTAGTATCCGTATTTCCCCCGGAAATTACACTATCGATGCTTTCAGCTGTTCCGCCTATCTGTTGCCATAACAAGCTACTAACTGATGAAGCATCCGGAAGTGACGTCAAGAAGTTTGTATCCCCGCCATTAGACGAGTTAGAAGATACAGCTTGAAGCATTGCTGCAAATTGAGAGGCTGACGCGCCCGATCTTACAGTTTCATTTGCTGAGCTACTCTTGTCGGTTGCACTCTTTAAGCTTACCCATTTAAGCTGCCCTAACCCATTGGTTACAGCGGGATTAATCTCCATACTGGCGCACTCCTTTGATCCTGTTGAATCATATCTATTGGTCTAAGCTTGGATTTCGATGAATTACGGCTTAATATTACATTTTATCCGAGATTATTGCTATATGCTGGAATAAAAAACAGACTTCAGACCCTGATATTTAGGTCTAAAGCCTGTTATAATTCAAACTTACCAGTTCATTCTTAGCGAGCAAAGGGTATCATCACAAAGTAACTAAGTGTGGATACAATCCCTAACCCCATCGCCCATGCCCCAAGCGTTTTTTGCTCCTTGGCATATGCATAATAACCAATCACAACTGAAATGGGTCCAAGTATGATGGACCAGAGAAACAAGGAGGCAATACCCATAGCTAGCCCAGTATAACCTATCGCTTTGCCTCCACTATATTCCTCTTCATGCTCCTTAGTTTCACTCACCACGCGTGGTGTTGTATCCCGGATCGGCATCGAAACCGGATTCACCTCTGCGGCATATTCCTCTTGATGTTCTCTGTCCCGGCGTGGATAGTCTACTCTGCGCGGACGCAAAATAACTTTTCTCGGACCGGATTGTCCATTTGATGAACTTGATTCATGTTCCTTTTCTCTGTCCATTAGGGCGGCCTCCTAGGAGTTCGGCTTAAATGTTAAACAGCATGTTGCAGACGATGTTGCGACTTGATCGTGGTGACCTTCATTCGTCATTTCTTCAGCATATTCTTCTTTAAATCCACTACCTGCGTGCTTGTCGATCTCAATAATAATTTCTTCTGCCCGGCATAAATTATGCTCGCCCCAATAATGACAATTGCTTACACTGCATTTGACTAATGGCTTTACACTCGACATATTTATCACCTCGGCTTCATTATGTCCGCATGATTTACCCCCTATTCGACAGGCTGGTTTCCAGTTGATGTAATGATGCCCACGCAAAATACCCCCACAAAGTGGGGGGTGCTTTGATGCGTACTCAGGTACTTTGTGGGGGCCCAAAATATATAAATTCTAATACGTCAAAAAAGGATCAGCCCTCGTCATTATGACGAAGTGCTGATCCTTTACACGAACTAGTTAGCTGTTAAACCTGATTTTGCATACGTTTCTCAGTCAAATAGTCGTTCTCATAATAAGTAAGGTCATCGCGTAGCTCTTCATAGGTCTTGGTAATTTCTAGAATGATATCACGCGCCGGACGAACTGGTTTTTTACGGAAACGGATAGCATCCTGTCCAGTATAAGCATAACGTCCATCTTCAGAATAGCTTTCATTCTTTGGATAGAAGAAGTTATTCACGCCATAGTGATATACATTATAAAGCGCTTTCTGCGCAAAAGATTCATCGAATGTAGCACGACGCAGCGCAACTCCCAGCTTCTCATAAGACATTTCCGAGAACACTAACAGATGACGGACATCGGACAGAAATCCTTGATAAAATTGTACAGTTTCTTCATCATCTTCTGTTACAAGCTGAGGCAATGCATGCTCGTTCAGAAAAATTTCCATCTTATCAATTACATCTTTAAGTTTGTCTCTCGTCGATTCACATAATTTCTGCACATTGGCTGCTGACATGGCGGTTGCTCCCCCTTATTATTCCCTGCTCTTGTAGTCAATAAAGTTAATCTTATGAAGAAATAGTCTTTAGACATATCTCTTTATTCTTGCAATATCAGGATGCAAACACAGAGAAGTCTAACCTTCTGAAAATTAAAAGAACATCTATCGACGTATCTCCTGCAATATCAGGATGCGAACTCAAGATGCTTATTCTCTCTGATATTATCATAAAAAACGTTAGGAAGGTATCCTTTTCTAAGATGCATAAAACATACGCTCTCTTCTAAACCTATAGGCATTACAATGCGTAGAGGAGCGGAAATCATGTCACGTAAAAATCTAACGGTTGCAGGTTTGGTAACAGCTGCATTCACAGTTGTATTACTTACCTTTGCGCTACGTCCTGCCACTAATGGGACGACGACCAGAGAAGTCGCTAATGTTGCTGTACCAAATCCTGCTCCAACTTCAGCCCTACATTCAGCGCCAAACCCTTCACAGGAAAAATCATTGAAGAAAAGCTCCTTATCTCAAGATGTTGATGCGACGGATCATCTGAATAGAGTGGATGTCAGCAGACATTTGACTAAACTCCTCACTGAAACGGATGGAATCGCTTCGCTTCATGATAAATCAGTGTATGCAAAACGTTTGCAGCAGAACCACGGATTTATCACTATGCTTATGTGGATTGATTTTCGCAAGCATAAAACGGAAACCTTTAAGTCCTCTTCATTTCCTCAAGGAACCGAACAGGAGAATCAGCAGCTGCAAAAATATCTTAAGACGGCGAAATCAGCGATCCATGGTCATCAATCCTATGAATCTCCAACGTTTACAATCGGTAAAGAGAAATATTATTTTATCGCTCAGCGGAACAAAGAAAAAAATGTAGGCATCATTGCACTTATTAACCAAAAGGTGCTTGGTCGTGTGGCAGACCATCAGCTGAAGAACCTGCGTCTCATTCCTTATCCGAAGGAAGGTAAGTACCGTGTAGAATCCGTTCATACCGATAATTTAAAAGATATCACCGTTAAGACCGGTCATGATAACGAAAACGCCAGCCATTTTTATGAGAATGAAATTGTCGTCCGTTTCCGCAACAACTCACCTACTCCGGGGCAGCTTCAAACGATAACCGCTGATATCAACGGCAAGAAGCCACGTAAGCTTGGGTATGCCTATATTTTCCGTTCGGAGAAGATGACTTATTATGAGCTCAAAGACTATTTCACCAATAAATGGCACCCCGAATATACGGAGCCTCACTATATGTATTTAACCAATGATACGATATCTAAAAACGCAGAGGGAACAGTTACTCCAAATGACATGTTATTCTCCACCTATCAATGGAATCTGCCAGCGATCGAAACGGAGCTGGGCTGGAATCTTTCTAAGGGAAGTAAAGAAGTGATCGTAGCCGTAGTGGATACCGGAGTCCAGATCAATCATCCGGATTTGAAGGGTAAGCTTTTGACAGGATATAACGCGATCACCAATGGCTCCACTCCAGAAGATGATGTAGGACATGGTACACATGTATCTGGAATTATAGGCGCTCTGGTCAATAATGGTGAGGGAGTAGCTGGAATCAGCTGGTACAACAAGATCCTTCCGGTAAAAGCACTCGATAATTCAGGAGCAGGCACCACTTATTCTGTTGCAGAAGGAATCATTTGGGCTGCGGACAACGGTGCGAAAGTCATAAACTTGAGTTTAGGTAACTATGCGGATTCCCAGTTTCTTCATGACGCGATCAAATATGCCTACGACCGAGATATCGTCCTCGTATCTGCTGCAGGCAACGATAATACAGAACGACCAGGTTTTCCTGCTGCGTATCCCGAAGTGATTGCAGTAGCTGCAACAAATGCTTCAGGGGAAAAAGCTTCCTTCTCCAACTACGGCGATTATATTGATGTCGCAGCACCAGGAGAAAGCATAGCAAGCACTTACCCAGATAGCCAGTATGCCGCTTTATCCGGTACATCGATGGCCAGTCCTCATGTCGCTGCGCTGGCGGGTTTGGTGCGTTCACTAAATCCTAATCTAACGAATACGGAAGTTATGGATCTTATGACCAAAAATGCTGTTGATTTAGGCACTCCCGGGCATGACAAATATTTTGGCTGGGGCCAGGTCGATATCTATAAAACATTGCAAGCCGCTAGCGGCAATCAGGTTCCACTACAGCTATGGCCACAGCATGTCCAAAAACAAATGAATCAATTGAAACAAAGATTAAGTAACTCTAAGTAACAACCTTAACCACCCATCTGCAAAAATCTACCAAGCAAAAGGAGAAATAATCGTAAGCCTTCCTCCATATCTGTTTCATTCATTTGTGAATAACACAAACGGATATGCCGTGAAGGGGTCTCCGCAGAGTAACAAACATCACCCGGTAAAAAAGAAATGCTCTCCTGTTCGGCCAGCTCATGTAGCCTCCCGATATCAGGTGAATCCGGCAACTCCAGCCAGAGATTAAGACCACCCTCTGGGAGAATGTATTTTACTCCAGGCGGCGCGTAAAGCTTCAGAAGCTTCGCCGCCTTTTCCATGCGACCACGGAGTGTAACTCGTAACTGAGCAGCATAGGTTTCATATTTGCCCGCTATGAATGGCAGTACCGCCCTTTGTGTGAGCAGCGGACTCCCTAAATCACTTGCGGACTTGGCGGCGATAAGCCGTGACAGAATATTCCCACCAGCGGCTACACAGGCAATTCTGCAGCCGGGTGCAATAACTTTACTGAAACTCTTCATATAAACTACATGCCCTTCGGAATCCATCGATTTGATCGTAGGCGGCGGAGGCGCATGGAAGTATAAATCACTAAATGGATCATCCTCAACAATAAGGCAACGGTAACTGCGGGCTAATTCCAGCAGACGTTGTCTTCTTGCTATGCTCATGGTTACTCCACTTGGATTCTGAAAAGTAGGGATTGTATAAATTAGCTTAGGCGGTCTTTGATCACACATTCTTGTAAGAACATCCAGCCGCATACCGTCACTGTCCGTAGGTACAAAAATCATCTCTGCACCTCGTCCTGCAAAAACATCTATAGCCCCTGTATAACTAGGAGCCTCAAGATACACTGTGTCCCCAGGTCCGACAAAGGTACGAGCCACCAGATCAATGCCTTGCTGAGTTCCGCTTGTGATCATTACATCAGAGGAAGTAAGTGCAATTCCACGTGTTTTTAAATGATCTCTCATAATTCCTCGCAGCTCCAGATCACCTTGGAAGTTCCCATAGGTTGCCATAAGCTCCGGCTGCTGCGTAACTAAAGATGCGAAGGACTCACCAATATTTTTTAGAGGAAGTAACTCACTATGAATTGCAGCTATATGAAAGGGATACTTAACTTCAGAGTAATCAAAATTGCGCCAAAGCTGAGCTCGCGGCAAATAATCATCATATACATCCTGCCAGCGACCATCTTCCTGACGTCTGTTGTGTTCAGGGTCGGCTACAAAGCAGCCTTTTCCTTGTCTGCAATAAATAAGTCCCCGCGTCTCAAGCACATCGTATGCCTTGCTTACTGTAACCTGGCTTACTCTCAAAGCTGTAGCCAAGCTTCTTACGGAGGGCAGCCGGACACCTTGCTGGAGCAATCCTGATGAGATCCGCTGACTTAGGGTTTCACTGATTTGATGAGGCAGAGATTTACTGCTGGTGCGAATCAAATCGATATGCATGAACCCTTCACCTCCACTGTTATATTCAACGCTTTACTGTTATACAGTACTCCTATTATGATAGCACCAAATTGAAAGGTGGAGAACTCATTTATGGATATCAAATACTCGGCCGTAGCCAATCATCTAGGATCATCAGCCGTTCGTGAGATTCTAAAGGTTACACAGGGCAATGACATTATTTCACTTGCAGGCGGGCTGCCTGGGGAGGATTTGTTTCCCTTGGAGGCAGTACGAGACGCTTATAACCGTGTACTCTCCAGCGATACCTCAGCGCTTCAATACGGACTAACCGAGGGCTTTACTCCACTACGTGACAAAATCGCTGAAAGACTTACTCGGCAAGGAATCCCTGTTACAGCATCTGAGATGATCTTGACTACAGGTTCCCAGCAAGCCATAGATTTACTATGTAAAATACTACTTGATCCCGGTGATGCTGTACTTGTTGAAGCCCCCACTTATCTAGCAGCTTTACAGGTACTCGGCTCTTACCGAGCTGATATTCATACGATAAATAATGACGAGCAAGGCATTCTGCCAGATCACCTGGAAGATCAAATACAAAAATTACGGCCCAAACTCCTATATGCTGTTCCGACCTTCAACAATCCTTCAGGAGCAACCTGGAGTAAGGAACGCCGTGAGAAAGTGGTGGAAATTTGCCGCCGCTACAATGTTCTTATCTTGGAGGATAATCCCTACGGAGAAATAACCTTTGAGGAGAATAAAGATCTTTATCCACCCTCACTAGCGTCCATCGACAGAAGTTATGACGGCGGTTATTGTGTCGCTTACACTGGAACCTTCTCCAAAATCGTAGCCCCTGCCCTGCGTACCGGCTGGATTATCGGCAATTCCAATCTAATCAAGACCATCGCCAAAGCAAAGCAAGCAGCTGATCTGCATTCTAGCACCATTGACCAACGCGCTTTAGATGAACTGCTGCTGCATTTCGATATCGAGCAGCATATCCGTGTCATCTCACGAGAATATTATTCTCGAATGAAACTCTTATCAGCGGAACTCCGATCGCAGAACTGGGAAGGAGCTCATTTTCTGGAGCCACGAGGCGGTATGTTCCTATGGCTAACACTTTCCCAAGAGATCAACACGAAGGAATTACTTCCTCTTGCAGTAGAGAATGGTGTTGCTTTTGTTCCAGGTGAAGTGTTCTATTCATCACAGCCCCATAAGAATAAAATGCGTCTGAATTTCACACATACGCCACCTGAGCTTGTAACCGTTGCTGTTCAGCGTCTGGAGAAGGCGTTGGTACAATGGCGGGAGAGTCAGACCGGCATTCGATCATGAGCATGACAAAACCCGGCTTCTTCATCCTGTATGGGATGAGGAAGCCGGGTTATTTTTATTTCTCAGCCATGCTTAGAGTAATTTACTTCTTAGATACTTGTATGCTATCTTTATTGAGCCTAAAATATCCATTTTCAACGAAAGACATGATTCGACTGACACTTACTCCTGTTTGAAGGGATATATTTAATACCATCGTGTCTGGTGAAGTCTCTACGATACGCCTGATTCTCTGATACATCTCATCACAACTATTGCACATCCTCTTATTGTTTCGTTCATATAAATGTCCGCAGAACCCGCAAATCTGATAATTACCCATGCTACACGTTTCCCACTTTCTACATATCTTCTTGCCACGAGCATAAACACCTTCGGCGTCTTTATAAGGATGGTAAGCGTTGCGAGAAATATAAGGATAATGTATATAGTGAAACTTATACTTTCTTATATTCTAAAAAAGCGACGTGATCCGGTTTCCCGAGATACGCCGCCGCTTGTATGGTTGTTGTTGTTATCATAACGTTGCAGTTAGGAAAGTTTGCCGTAAGCCGGGTTCTGTGCTCGTCGTGGTTCAATCGGGAACTACCCTCCCACCATAAGCGACAATCATCTATCTAGGCCGTACATTACTGCACAGCTCCAGCGACCAACCTAGACGCGCCTCAGGCTAAGGCTGCCTATTCCAATAAAGGAATCTGCTGCGTCTCATTAGGTCTTGCTCCAGATGGGGTTTACCAGGAACGAAGTCACCAGCGTTCCTCGGGGTCTCTTACACCTCGGTTCCATCCTTGCCTGTGCCGCCCTAAGGCGGCCATCGGCGGTCCATTTCTGTGGCACTATCCTTCGGCTCGCGCCGACTGGACGTTATCCAGCATCCTGCCTTATGGAGCCCGGACTTTCCTCCCGTGACGTCTTCACGTCACCGGCGATTGTCTGTCAAACTTTCCGAACAACATTATATATTATACAGACATCACCTGTCTGGCACAAGCATTATTAAATGGCAATTTTATAGGAACTTAAATGGCTCCGTATTCACCTGCGAAGCATGTACAGCTGTATCGTACTTATGCTCCACAAGCTTCCCTGTCATCCACTCTGCTACTTTCTCTTTCATGATCTTCTCTGCATTATGTCCTGGATCAATCAGAGTGATCCCAGCGAGCACGGCATCCTGTGCTGTATGGTAATCAAGATCTCCCGTAACCAGCACATCCGCACCGCGGAAAATAGCACTGTTATAATACTTTCCACCCGAACCGCCGAGAACAGCCGCTTTACGAATTGGACGATCCAAATCACCCACAACACGTACATGGTCAACTTTCAGACCTTTTTTTACCGTCTCAACGAATTGCCCAAGTGTGGTAGGCTCTTTGAGCTTTCCAACCCGCCCAAGCCCTAAACTGCGACCTTTAAGATCCATCGTGTACAAATCATAGGCAACCTCTTCATAAGGATGAGCCTTGAGCATAGCCTGTACCACTTTATTGCGGATACTGTGTGGCACGATTGTCTCAATACGGATCTCCTCAGCACGCTCCAGCTTCCCTTTTTCCCCAATATAAGGATCTGTGCCTTCTCCCGGAATAAAAGTCCCGTATCCCTCGATATTGAAGCTGCAATGACTATAGTTGCCGATTGCCCCTGCTCCTGCATTCAGGATGGCATCCAGTACCTTCTGATGATGATCCTTCGGCACAAACACAACCAGCTTTGACAATTGCTCTGAATGAATGTCTTTGATAGGCACTCCGTTTTCTATGCCAAGTGCTTCCGCCATCCAATCGTTCATTCCACCTTCGGTAACATCCAGATTAGTGTGACTAATGTAAACCGCGATGTCATTTTTAATCAATTTTTCATACATTCGGCCCATAGGAGTGTCTGTTTGAATCCCTTGCAGCGGACGAAAAATAATCGCATGGTGGGCAATGATTAGATTACAGCCGAGACGAATTGCCTCTTCGACGACTTCATCATTAACATCCAGTGCAACCAGAACATTGGTTATTTCTTTCTGTAAGGAACCTAGTTGCAGCCCGACTTTGTCCCAATCTTCAGCTAAATGCTTCGGAGCCAGCTGCTCCATATATTGAATTACTGTTTGTCCTTTGGCAAGCATTGCAGCACCTCCGTAATCTCCTTGATCTGATCTCGAATTAATTTCCGTTTATTCTCCGCAGATTCAAGTTCTGAACGTGACAATGAAGTCAGAATGCCTTCCAATTTCTGAACCTCTCCCTGCCATTTGGCAAAAAACACTTCATTCGGTGCTTGAATCAGAAAAGGTCCCATCTGTAGCAAAGTATCCTGACCACGAACCATAGCGGAATTGCCTAACGTTACCTCTCGATATACATTGGCATTTGTAATTCCGGCACCTGCATCCTCTGGTACAGCTGTTAATACTTCATATAACTTGCCGTCTTCTTCCAGAATACTTTCAGCGGTAAGAACCCATTCATTATTTAACAGCCAGCGGCGCAAAATATCCTCGCCCACATTCGGTTGAAGTACCAGTGTTGTAACATCCTTAAGCTTGCCTTGACTCTGACCACGGTCTAAAATCGAGGCAATTAAAGCCCCTCCCATGCCAGCGATCGTGATACAATTAACTTCACCAGGTTCCAGTACCTCAAGGCCATCTCCTCGACGCACCGAGATTATCTTCCCTAGTCCGGCCTCTGCAACGCCCTTACAAGCAGCATCAAAGGGACCCGGGTTTACCTCACCTGCTACTGCGAATACAGCCTTACCGCTTTCTACAGCAGCCACAGGAAGCAGAGCATGATCAGAGCCGATGTCTGCCAACCTGCTTCCTTGCGGAATTTGTTCCAGCAATTGCTGAAGTCGATCTGATAATTTCACATTGTTCATGTTGCCACCCACGTTATCCATTTTTTTCGAAACAAGAACAGCAGGGCCAAGCCTACCGCAATTTTTAAAATTAGCATAAACGAAATCCACTGTGGATAATCCTGCCTCAATAAAAGAGCATCGAGTTCTGGCATCATCCATAGTGATACTCCCACTGCAAAAAAAACACTGGCAACGCCTTTAACTTTGTGATGTAGTAGCCAGCTCAGCCACACCATCATTATACTGAGTGGAAGCCATAAGAGCTCAAGCTCAAGCATCGAAGCCTCAGGGCGTTTTCCACCGAAGAATCCCGCATATAATAAGGCCCAAAAAGCATAACCGCAGTACTGCAGCAAGCCTATACGGAGCACAAATCCCAAAATGCACCATAACAAGCCACAAGCCCCAATCAGAATCGGTCTCCAGAGCTGAGGATCAAGATCATGCAAAGCAATCAGCCATAGCCCAAAACCAAGCGATAACACACTGCCAAGCCCCGCCAGGATAAGACTAATAACATGATTTCGGTTCCTGTAAACCGCTGAGTATCCATAACAAATAATTAATACGGATAGTGCTGTTGCAAGTTGCAAAGGCCAGGGAAAAACGCTAAAATAAAGACTAATCAAGAAAATCAAGGAAATAATTCCAAAACCAAACAGCCAAATTTTGATGTTTCCCTGCTGTAGATTCTTCAGCGAAATCGGATTTCTATCCTTCGCCGCAGCTTCATCATCATACAGGTTGGTTAAGAAGTCGCAATATTGCTCTGGTAGCAATCTGTTGTTTCTCCAATACTGAATCTCTTTTATAATAATTTCGCGTTTTTCCAAATTCACTGGCTCATCCTTCTTTCCAGATACACAGGGTCAGCACTTTTAGGGTCGTAATTCAAATAAAAGAACCTCCTGCTACTGAGCAGCAGAAGGTCCAGTTCATGAAATACTATTCAAGGAAATCCTTAAGCCGTTTACTGCGGCTAGGGTGACGAAGCTTACGCAATGCTTTAGCTTCAATCTGGCGAATCCGTTCGCGGGTAACACCGAACACTTTGCCCACTTCTTCAAGTGTTCTCGTCCGGCCATCATCTAGGCCAAAACGCAGACGAAGTACATTCTCTTCACGCTCCGTGAGCGTGTCCAGTACATCCTCCAGCTGTTCCTTCAGCAGTTCATAAGCTGCTGCATCCGCAGGAGCCAAGGCTTCCTGATCCTCAATGAAATCTCCCAGATGAGAATCGTCTTCTTCACCGATCGGTGTTTCGAGCGATACTGGCTCTTGGGCAATCTTCATGATTTCTCTAACTTTCTCAACCGTCAGCTCCATCTCAGCCGCAATTTCCTCTGGCGAAGGTTCACGTCCCAGTTCTTGCAGCAATTGACGTGAGACACGAATCAGCTTGTTAATCGTCTCGACCATGTGTACAGGAATACGAATCGTACGTGCCTGATCCGCAATCGCGCGGGTAATAGCCTGACGAATCCACCAAGTTGCATACGTACTAAATTTGAACCCTTTGTTATGGTCAAATTTCTCTACCGCTTTGATCAGACCCATGTTACCTTCCTGAATCAAATCAAGGAACAGCATACCGCGTCCAACATAACGTTTAGCAATACTTACAACGAGACGAAGATTCGCTTCAGCAAGACGACGTTTAGCTTCCTCGTCACCATTCTTAATCCGCATAGCAAGCTCTACTTCATCGTCAGCCGACAACAGCGGAACGCGTCCAATTTCTTTCAGATACATACGGACAGGGTCATTAATCTTGATCCCTGGCGGCAGTGACAAATCATCATCAAAGCTGAACTCATCGCCCTCTTTGTCCTCATTGTCCTCATTTGGCCGGAGGCTGTTAACCTCCTCATCATTCTCGTTTACAACCTCAATTCCCAAATCACTGAGTTGTTCATAGAACTCCTCCATTTGCTCGGGGTCTTGATCAAACGGCGATAATTTCTCCATAATATCTTTGTATAGCAATGATGATCTTTTCTTGCCTTGCTCAATAAGCTGATCCTTAACCTGATCCAAAGTAAATTCTGCTTCCAATTCAGTATGCTGATCGTTCGCCATAATTCGACTCCCTCCTCCCTAGGTACATCCTGTCAACATTTCATTGTCTCTCTAGGGCTATAATCTCACTTGCTATTTGTGCCGCACGCAAAAAGTCACCTGACTTTTCCGCCTGAATCATCTCTTCACGCTTCTGATCCATCTTGCGCTGCAGTGGGTATTTCCGTACTTCACGGATACAATCATCCAGCACCTGCATATTCCAGTCTGGAGGTGTATCCATCATGGAAATTGATGTTGCAGTTTTCTCTAGACGATCATCCTGAAGCGATGATAGAAACCGACTAATGCCGGGTGGTTTGCCTTGCGCGTAATAGGCATATAGATAAGCGGCAATTGCCGCATGATCATCGATGTTGAAATCTTCTCCGAGGCGTTCGCCCACATACGTGGCAGCTTCCGGGTCCTGAATCATAAAGGACAGTAGACGCCGTTCCGCGACATGATAAGCGGGCAGCAAAGTTGGTGTCTGCACTTGCCCTTTTTTATGCCTACCATTATTCCACCTTTTGTCGTTATTATCCCCTTCAGGGATGTTTTTTTGCATCGATGCCCTAAGTAAATTACAATCCTGCTTCAAACTATCATATGAAAGTTCCAGCTCAGAAGCGATTTCCCTTAGGTAAACCTCTCTCTCGGTCGAGGAATGTAACGAAGCAATGACCTCCAAAGCTTCTTTGACGTAGGCAATTTTGCCATCTTCCTCTAGGAGTATATGGTTTTTTTTCAGATATATAAGCTTAAATTTTATGGATGAAACCGCTGAATCAATAACCTGATCCATAAACCTTTCTCCGCCATGCTTGGAGATGAATTCATCTGGATCTAGCCCGCTTGGCAGTAAGGCAATCTTTACACGCAAACCACTGCCTTCAAGCATTGGAATGGACTTCATAGCAGCTGCTTGTCCTGCCCGGTCACCGTCATAAGACAGTACAATTTCATCGGCCAGACTCTTCATCAGTGCCACATGACCTTCAGTTAAAGATGTTCCCATTGTTGCTACACCGTTATGCACACCTGCTTCCCAGGCCGAAATGACATCGCCGTATCCTTCAAAGAGGACGATTTGCCGCGTTTTGCGGATGGATGCTTTGGACTGGTGCAAATTGTATAAAATCCGGCTTTTGTTAAACAATCTACTCTCTGGAGAATTAAGATACTTGGGTTGTCCTTCACCAAAAATTCTTCCGGCAAACGCAATCACCTTGCCTGTGCGGTTCGCAATCGGGAAAATAATCCGACCACGGAAACGGTCTATATAGCCTTTACCCTCACCTCGGGCAGACAAGAGTCCACCTTTCTCCATCTCAGCAAGGTCAAAATTCCGTTTCTCCAAAAATTGTAGCAAAGTATCCCAGCGGTCCGGAGCATATCCGATCTGAAACTGGTCAATCATTTTATCGCTGAAGTTCCGGGCTCTTAAATACTCCATTGCGGCTTTGCCATGTTCCGTATTCTTCAGCAAGTAATGATAAAACTTTGCAGACCATTCATAAGCTTGAATCAACCGATCGCGTTCCGGATCAGGAGGAGACATTAGGCCTCCCTTACCTTCAGGAACGGGAATATCACTTTCTTCAGCCATTATTTTGACGGCTTCGGGGAAGGTTAATCCTTCGATTTCCATCCTAAATTTGATGGCATTTCCACCCATGCCGCAGCCAAAGCAATGAAATACTCCCCGGTCGGGGGTAACTGTAAAAGAAGGGGTTTTCTCCGAATGGAACGGGCAGAGGCCCCATAAATATTTCCCCTGCTTGGACAAATGGACTACCTTACCGACTGTATCGACAATATCATGACGTGCAAGCACGCTTTCGATAACTTCTTCCGGAATATTCCCGTGTCCGCTAGCCACTTCAACCACCTTCAATTCTTAACAAATAAATATAATTCGCTATTGCTCCACATTCTCCTGCAAAAGTATTAAAAGTTTTGTCATTTTATGTTGAAAATATATTTTTTCTTCTGCCGTTATAGGTTTTGGACCCTTAGAATAATGTCCCCGTCTTCGGTCCACGGCCCTGGCATGCCTGCCTTCCAACATAAAATCCATTTTGGAATCGTCATATTCCTGGCCACGAAAAGAAAGAACACTGCAACGTTTCCCGAGTGCAAGCGCTGCTAGACCATAGTCCCCAGTCAATACCACATCTCCTGCAGAAATATGATTCGCAATATATAGATCGGCGCTCTGATCTCCCCGGTCCACCTGCACAACCGTTACACCCTCTTCAGCTTGAAGTAGATGGTCATAAGAAGATACCATCAGTACCGGCACACCAAAGGCGCGGCCAACTTCAGCAATCTCTTTTTTGACCGGACAAGCATCCCCATCCACGACTATAGTTCTAGACCGGGACTTCTTCTCCATGATCATCACCAATTTCCCGTGTAATATATATACGCCCTTACCGCAAGAAATCCTTCTTTCTATGCATAAATACGGAACGGATGTCAAATGACGCATTGGCACCGTTCCGTATATTTATACCCCAAACCAACGTTCTATACCATAAGACACAAACTTTTCTTATAGATGTTGTTCAAAAAGCTGCCCTTTGATCACGAAGTCTAATCTTAAGAAGCAATATCGATGTCGAATCTTGAATTCAGCCGGGATCTCCGGTGCTCACGTAGATAATGCCTACGCTCCGCTCCTCCCTCCCTAGCTTCATCCAACCTTCTTGGTGCTGAAAGGTCATCTTTTTGAACCTCAATTTTATAGATGTTGTTCAAAAAGCTGCCCTTTGATCACGAAGTCTAATCTTAAGAAGCAATATCGATGTCGAATCTTGAATTCAGCCGGGAACAGCGGTGCTCAGTCCTTTACCAGACGAGCTTACCAAAATCAGCAAACGCCTTGGAGTCAGCATCAATACCAGCTAGCAAAGCTAAACGGTTAGCACGTACCTGCTCATCCTCTGCCATAACCATAACGGAATCGAAAAATGCTGTAACAGCATCTTTTAGACCCGAGAGAATACGGAGTGCTTCTTCGGCATTATTCGCGGACATCGCTTCAAGATACGGTGTGTGTAATTCCTGCCATGTATTGTACAGCTTCAGCTCAGCATCTTCTTTAAGTAAAGAAGGATCAATCACTTCACTGGTTGCTTTAGCTGCCAAGTTACTGACACGAGTGAGTGAATCTACTGTAATTTTAAAGTCTGCTTGGTCTAACACAGCACCCATAAGCGCACGGCTTCTGCCCACAACATCTACCACGTTGTCAAAGCCAGCTGCTGTAACAGCGTCCACAACATCATAGCGTACATTGTCGGATAAAAGTCGTTTAACACGCAGACCGAAGAACTCGTACAGGTTTATACGTAGTTCATCATCAGAATGTTTCGAATTCCCTGAATTTTTATGAATTTCAATGGCTGCTTCAAAAATCTCGCGCAGCGTAATCGGCAATTTATGCTCCAGCACGATTTGAACAATCCCAGCAGCCTGGCGACGCAGTGCGTAAGGGTCCTGTGAGCCTGTTGGGATAATACCGATGGAGAAGCAACCTACAATCGTATCGATCTTATCCGCAATGCTGACAACTGAACCGGCATCCGTCGATGGTACTGCATCACCCGCGAACCTTGGCTGATAATGCTCGAAGATTGCTTTTGCCACAGTTTCAGGTTCTCCTGCTTTGCGTGCATAATCTTCACCCATGGTGCCTTGAAGTTCTGGGAATTCATAAACCATTTGAGTCACAAGGTCGAATTTGCAAATATCAGCAGTCCGACTTACTTCAGAAAGGGTTATATCAGACAATCCCAACTTTACAGCAAGACGATCAGAGATTTGGCGAATACGACGCACTTTATCTCCAACACTGCCAAGCTCTTCATGGTAGACGATATTCTCCAATTTGGCTAGTGCATCATCAATCTTCATTTTTTGATCTTCTTGATAGAAGAATTTGGCATCTGATAGACGAGCACGGAGTACCTTCTCATTACCCTTAGCAATAACATCCAAAGATACTGCATTCCCGTTACGCACCGTTACGAAGAAAGGTAGAAGTTTGCCCGCTGCATCAAATACCGGGAAATACCGCTGATGCTCACGCATCGAAGTAATCAGCACATCCTGTGGAATGTTCAAGAAAGATGGGTCGAAGGTTCCGAATAACACGGTTGGTGTTTCAACTAGGAACAGTACTTCCTCCAAAAGATCCTCTTTGATCGCAATCGTCCAGCTTTTTTCTTCAGCCAATTGATTGATTTGTTTCAGGATCAATTCTTCCCGTTCCTTCACGTCTACAAGGACATGCTGCGCACGCATGCTCTCAACATATTGTGCAGGCTCCGAAATTACAGTATCTGTACCCAGAAAACGATGTCCACGGCTCACATTACCCGCTTTTACATCCGTAATTTCCAAATCAATAATATCTTTCCCGAAAAGAGCAACTAACCAGCGGATCGGACGCACGAATTTAAAATCGTAAGCTCCCCAACGCATGTTTTTCGGAAAAGTCATCGCATTTACAATCCCTAAAAGCCCTTCTGAAAGAAGCGAAGCTGTCTCTACCCCAGCACTATTTCTAGTAGCATATATATACTCTACTCCAGCTAGCTCTTTGAACGTAAATTGCTCCGGAGACACACCCTGACTACGGGCAAATCCTAAAGCAGCTTTGCTCCAGTCTCCGTTTGCATCCAGTGCGATTTTGCGTGATGGTCCTTTGACTTCTTCGCTGATATCCTCTTGCTTCTCAGCTGCATCCTTAACAAAAACAGCGAGACGACGTGGCGTTGCATAAGCAGTAACTCCAGCATGGGTAATCCGTGCAGAATCCAACCACTTGGATGTTCTATCTTGCAGCTGTTCCATCGCAGCGCGGATAAAACGTGCAGGAATTTCCTCCAGACCGATCTCAAACAGGATATCTTTAGACACGGTCAGCACCTTCTTTCTTCAGCAGCGGGAAGCCAAGCTTCTCGCGTTCCTCAAGATATGTTGCCGCTACAGAGCGGGCAAGATTACGCACTCGGGTAATAAATCCAGTCCGTTCAGTAACACTGATGGCTCCACGTGCATCCAGCAGATTAAAGCTATGTGAGCATTTCAACACGTAATCATAGGCAGGGAACACAAGATGCTGCTCCATCGCTCTACGCGCTTCTTCTTCGTACATGTTGAACAGTGAAAATAGCATTTTTACATCAGATACTTCAAAGGTGTAAGTAGAATGTTCAAACTCCGGTTGATGAAAAACATCACCATAAGTCATGCCGCTAACCCATTCAAGATCAAATACATTTTCTTTATCTTGAATGTAGGATGCTAGCCTCTCCATTCCGTAAGTAATTTCTACGGCAACTGGATTGGCCTCAATTCCACCGACCTGTTGGAAGTACGTAAACTGAGTGATTTCCATACCATCTAGCCATACTTCCCATCCTAGACCTGCACAACCCAGTGAAGGGTTCTCCCAGTTATCCTCAACAAAACGGATATCATGCAAGAGCGGATCAATGCCGAGTGCTTTCAAGCTATCCAAGTAAATCTCTTGAATGTTATCAGGCGATGGTTTGATAATGACTTGAAATTGATGATGCTGATACAGACGGTTCGGATTCTCCCCATAACGTCCATCGGATGGACGACGTGAAGGCTCTACGTACGCAACTCTCCATGGTTCAGGACCTAGTGAGCGTAAAAATGTCATAGGGTTCATCGTGCCGGCGCCTTTTTCAGTGTCATAAGGCTGTACGATAATACAGTTCTGTTCAGCCCAGAACTGCTGCAGCGTCAAAATCATCTGCTGAAAGTTCATAATACCGTCTCCTTCGCTTTACAAGTTTTTTAGTTCATCTTGCTTAAAACTTCTTACCATGGAGGCGGCATTTTTCGCTCTGACAGCAACAAAAAACCCCCGCCCCCATGCCTGATTAACAGACATAGGGACGAGAGCTTAACTTATTCTCCCGCGGTTCCACCCTACTTGATTCCAATCCTTGATTCAGCAATATCACTTGCTAAAGACAAGAACGAAATCCACTTTCATTCGCCGTATCCGTACTCCCGGGTGCCATATTCATGAACATTGTCACGCCAGGCTCTCACTACCCCCAGCTCGCTGAATCGCGACAATATCGCTCATTACTTTCCCGATCAGTGCACGTTCTCCCGAAGTGGAGCAAAACGGCGATAATCTTATAATTAAACTGTTCCTATAGTAACGGAAAAATCAGATTTCGTCAAATCTTGTACTTGTCGAGCTGATCCAGGAAATTCTGTGATTTTAGCTTTAATCCAAGCTGCACATCCATAAAGGCTCGCATAATTTTTTTCAGCTCATCACGGCTACTTTCTTTGACATCGACATTCCCTAATCTAGTTAGATCAAGTCTGGCGAATAAGCGTAGTAATTTCAACGCACGAGCAGAGACCTCCATTGCTGGAGGATCATTATGTTTACAGCTGCGGCAGAGCGCTCCACCAAGGCGAGGGCTTATCAGCAGTTGTTCATCAGGCTTTTCAGCTCCACATATTACACAGGTGTCGAATTCTGGACCATAACCGGCTGCTTGCAAAATCTTCATTTCATAAACATTTATGATAACTCCAGGTTCCTTATCTTCTTCAAGTGCGTTCAAGCAGGCCGTAAGCTGGCGAAACCAGAAGCTCCCCGTCTCCTCATCATGCAGGACTTTATCAAGCAGTTCACAAGCGTATGATGCATATGCTGCTTTAATCAAATCCTCACGCAGAGGGTGGTGAGACTTCGTGATCTCGCCGGAATTCAGCGTTCCAAGACCTCCGTTATTTCTAAAAAAAACAAATTCCCCGACGGTGAACAGCTGGATCAGGGCAGCATGGCGGCTCTTAACCTTCTTAGCACCTCGTACCAGAACTCCTACTTTCCCGGCGTTCTCGGTGCAAAGCGTAATAATTGCGTTCCCCTCGCCGTAGTCCATGCTGCGGATGACGATCCCTTCCACCCTGTGTAGCATGCCTCTTCCCCCAACCATTCGGCAAGCAACCAGTCCTTATTGCGCTTCTTCATCACAGACCTTCTCTTCTTCCACTAGCTGTAATCCACTGTCTTCAAGTGGATAGCCAGCTTCCTTGTATAGCAGGTAAGCATCGACGTCTCCTGTCATTGCAAAATACTTCCACGAAAAGTTTCGCATTCGTATTCATCCTTTCTTGGGAAAGACGATGTCTCTTCATGAATTAGGATGTGCGATGAGCCAGGTTCTATCCTTGCAATTCCTGCCAAACAAGGAATGACGGATAATCTTAAAGGTCTTTATGGAAGCCCAAATCCCGCAGAACGCGGTCCTGATTACGCCAGTCTTTTTTCACTTTTACCCATAGCTCCAGAAAAATCTTCGAACCCAAAAGATTCTCAATGTCTGTCCGAGCGCGTCTACCAACCTCTTTAAGCAGCGCACCTTGCTTACCGATAATGATCCCCTTCTGAGAATCACGTTCAACAAAAATAACGGCAGACACATGCACTACACCATTCGGCTCAACCCTCATATCTTCGATAGCCACAGCAATGGAATGCGGTACTTCTTCGCGCGTCAAATGCAGAATCTTCTCACGAATTAGTTCTGCGCACACAAATTGCTCAGGGTGATCCGTAATTTGATCTTCTGGGTAGTATTGCGGACCTTCTGGTAAATACTTAGCGACTTGCTCTAACAGCGTGTTAACATTGCTACCCATCTTAGCAGAAATTGGAATGATTTCAGCAAAGTTATGCAGCTTGTTATACTGAGCCATAAGTGGGAGCAATGCTTCCGGCTCTATTTTATCGATCTTGTTGAGTACAAGAATAACTGGCGTCTTAAGTCCGTTTAATTGCTCAGCAATGTATCGGTCTCCACCGCCCAAACCATCTGCAGCATCCACAAGGAACAGCACAGCCTCAACTTCACCCAGCGTGCTCATTGCAGTTTGGTTCATGTAGTCGCCTAGCTTGGACTGTCTTTTATGAATACCTGGTGTGTCCAGGAACACGATTTGCGAATTATTCGTTGTATAGACCCCATGGATTTTGTTTCTAGTGGTCTGTGGCTTATCCGACATGATTGCAATCTTCTGTCCAATAACCTGGTTCATGAGTGTCGATTTACCTACGTTCGGTCTGCCGATAATTGCGACAAAGCCTGATTTGAATTTCATATTATCTTCCTTCCATACTTTCCTTCTAGTTCAATCCTTTTCAATCATACAATCTTCTTCAATCATTCAATCTTTTTTTAAAACCTTTATCGATCCCCCTAAATCCCCCTTAGCCAAGGGGGACCCCAAGGGCCCCGGCCCTCTAGACACCCGGAAATAGGCGTACCTGCAACGTTTGGCGGGATTAGAGGGACGATGTTGCATGAGCGCTTTCGTCCCCTGTTGGGGACACGCTTCACTGTCGCTTATTAACACGGTTCGCATTAAGCTCACCATGGATAAAGATTACTGAGATGCAGCTTACAGGCAGTGTTTCAAGTTACGATGTGCAAAGAATCGCTAGCGGCGTTGCCGCGGCGCTTACCTCGTAATGTTACTCTAACAACACATAATTTGCATCATTCTGCCTTAATTGATGATGACTGTACACTTTTAATTGTACTTTGTACAACTAATTTGAGTTTGAGTTTGAGTTTATGTTTCGGTGTTTTAGTTGTATTCTGTGCAATTAAAGTAGCAACCTTCGTCTAACTATACCTGATTTGCCTTTAAACAGGCATTAAATCAAACTCTCATTTTACTCTGGAGCTTGTCCTTGCTTCAGATCTACGGGACCAAAAGCGCCGGGAAGTAATTCTCCCACCGTGGTCTCAACTATATCGCCCTTCATGTTTCCAAGGATAACCTTCATGTCGGGTGAACACAACTCAATCATAACTTGGCGGCACACACCGCAAGGTGATACGGGACCATCGGAATCAGCAACAACGGCAATTGCCTTGAAAGAACCGATAGCATGACCGTCGGCGATAGCACGGAATAAAGCTGTCCGCTCCGCACAATTCGTTGGGCCAAAAGCAGCGTTTTCTACATTACACCCGTGATGAATATGACCATCCTGATCAAGGAGGGCGGCTCCTACTCCGAATCGGGAGTAAGGAATATATGCCTTAGCACGTGCTTTTATCGCTTCTTGCATGAGAAGAGCGGAATCCATATTTGGGTCCTCCTAAGGTTTTGTTTAGCGCTACATCGTGGAATCACTTCGTACAAAACTCACTTCGGAAGCATCCACTTAGTTTTGTTGGCATCACTTCATTGAATTTTCTTCGTACAAAACTTTCTTCCTAAACATCCAGTAACCAAAGAGACGGAATCGCAAAACGCGGGTCCGCCTCTCCCCTGAATTGAATTGTAACCTGATTATGACATAAGTCCGGTAATCCAGTCCATCACCGGGTGGTAAAAAACATAGACCCCGACTAAGACAGCAAACACCGCCGTAAGAAGCACAGCTCCTGCGGCGGTATCTTTTGCTCTCTTAGCCAGTGGGTGAATCTCCGGCGAGATCAGGTCTACCGTCGCTTCAATTGCTGTATTGAGCAACTCGGCGGTTAAGACAAGCGTGATGGAGAAGAGCAGCAACATCCAACTGGCCAGCGGAAGTCTGAACACGGCAGCGGCAAGAAGTACAACCACAGCCAAACAGCAATGCACCTTCATGTTAAGCTCGGATTTGAATGCCGACACGATGCCTTGCGATGCAAACCGAAAAGAGTGCCAGAACTTCTTATGTCCTACCGCCGTGTTCTTCACCATTAGCGAGTCAACCCAACCTGAGCTAGTACTTTCTCTTGCTTAGACATCATTTCAGCCTCTGAAGCTTCATCCTGATGATCATATCCTAACAAATGTAGAAATCCGTGCACAAAGAGGAAACCAAGCTCACGCTCCAGCGAATGACCATATTCCTGTGCTTGCTCCTGAGCACGAGTTACGGAAATGATAATATCTCCCAGTACATCCGGAACATCTTCCAGCGCTTCGCCTTCTTCTACTTCGTATATAATGTCCATCTCGTCCTCTCCGCTTTCATTCATCGCAAAAGAAAGTACGTCCGTCGGACGGTCAATTCCCCGGTATTCCAAGTTCAACTCATGAATACTAGTGTTATCGACAAAAGTAAGCGCAACCTCTCCCTGATCGATCCCTTCCGCTTCACCTGCTTTTTGCAAAATGCTCTCCAGCAGTGCTATGAGATCGTCCTTTATCTCGTATTCTTCTTGCTCGTTATCCCAAACGATCTCCAAACTCATGGGTTAGCTGCCCCTTCCTCTTTTTTCGGCTTACGCACATCTTCTGGGTATTCGATCCGTGAATGGAAGATCCCCATGACCGTTTCTTTCAGCGTCCGTGCAATAATGTCCAATTCTTTAATCGTTAAATCACATTCGTCAAACTGATGATCATCCAGTCGACTTTTAATTATTTTCTCAATCATCGTTTCCACCTGAAGGACGGTTGGTTTGCGCAAGGATCGCACCGCAGCTTCAACACTGTCGGCAATTCCTACAACAGCCGATTCCTTCGACTGAGCTTTCGGGCCAGGATAACGGAAATCTTCCTCGGTAAAATCAGGCTCTACACCTTTTTCTTCCGCCAGCTTCAGGGCTTTATGGTAAAAATAATGCAGGAACGTCGTCCCATGATGCTGCTCAGCAATATCACGAATCGGTTTGGGCAGCTTATATTCTCGTTGCATTTCCACCCCATCGCGGGCGTGAGCTACAATGATAGATTTACTAAGCTTCGGTTCAATAGAATCATGTGGGTTTTCCATATTATTCTGATTTTCAATAAAATAAAACGGACGTTTTGTTTTACCAATATCATGATAATACGATCCTACCCGGCACAATAGGCCATCTGCTCCAATCGCTTCTGCGGCCGCTTCTGACAGGTTACCTACCATTACGCTATGGTGATAGGTTCCTGGTGTTTCCGTAAGAAGCTTGCGCAATAAGGGATGGTTCGGATTAGACAACTCTACCAGCTTCAGGGCAGATAGAATACCAAAGGTAGCTTCAAAGAAAGGCATCAGACCAATCACAAGCACTGCAGTCAAAAGCCCACTCGCAAAAGCAAAACCAACGGCATACAGCGTGCTTACATCTTTCCATTCACCACCAGCTAAGAGGGTCAGCATAAAGACGGTCACACAGCCAAAAAGGGATACCATAATCCCGCCTTTTAATAATGTGGAACGCTGGCCTGCACGATGAGTGGCAAAAATAGCTACATAACAAACAACAATTGAAAAGAAGCCAAAGGTAAAATCAAACACCGAATTCTGCTGAACATTCAAAATGATACTGGCGAGTATACTGATCAGAATAGAACAGAAATACGCTAATGTCATATCCAGAAGCATGGTAATCAGCATAGCACCAATGGCTACTGGAGCCAGATACCCGAGATAGGAATGGACATCCGTCTGCAAAATTGCGGTCAACCGCATGGAGATGATCGTAATAACAAACACAAGCACCAGCATTAATAACTGGGAATTATTATACTTGAAGCCGGCGGTTCCGCCAGAGTAACGGATAAACACCATTAGACCCGCAGATAGCATGGTAGCAAGTAATAGCAATCCAACCTGAGGCCAATAATTGACCACATTACTTAAAAGGCCATTTTCATCTAAAAGGGTATATAGCTCCGGGGTAATTTTCTGCCCTTTAGCGACGAGCACATCTCCTTGCTCAATGAACACATTAGGTGTGTTCTCACGAGCCTGCACCTTAGCTTCCTTCGTAGCATCCTCATCATAGAACTTGTTGCTTGAAATCACTAACCGCACCAGCTCCTGTACAACCTCACGTGCTGTACGCTGACTGAGGGAGCTAATACTGACTTGCTCTGCTACCTTGGCACGCGCAGTCTGAGCATCCATGATTTGATCATTCATAAGCCTGGTTACGATGTCACGAGCGACCGGCTTCATTTCGATAATGTCTTGAGAGGTCAGACGCGGAATCTTGATGTAGGTCTCCTCAGGAATGACATAAGCCTGATCCTTGATGACAGATTGCATTTCCTCCAACAAATGATCAGAATAAGTCCCATTTCCCCGATTAGAAGCTACGAAGTTCAAGACAAAGTCACTGGCTCTACGCGGAATTTCCTCACGATAAATAGTTGTCTTATCCGTTTGTGAAATCAGATCATCCTGATTGAGACGATCAATCCGATCCAGTAAAGAAGTCACAAGGTTATCCGCCCTCATGGGGATGATCTTGTATTTCAGATCCACTCTCTCAGCAGCTTCTTCCGCCGCCTTTAGCGTTGCCTTCTTGTCCAAAATTTGCTTAGGCGAAATAATCTCCTTCGCGCTGAGCGTATTCTCTTTTATATCGTACCGCTTAGGTAGTAGATCGGGCGACAGACTGAAGTAGAACACAAGTCCGAGTAACAGGAAAAGAGCATAGCGTGTCACCGCGCTATACTTCCATCCGTTGTTCGTATATACAAATCCGCTTAATTTAGATGGTTGCTTTGAAGCCATGAAGACAATCCCCTTTATTGGAGGTTTTCGGCAGAGCGGTCATAGGCAACGATAATTTTCTGCACCAGGGAATGCCGTACTACATCCTGCTCCGCAAAATAAACAAAACCGAGTTCTTCTATGCCGGATAAAATCGCTTTAGCCTCAATCAAACCGGATTTCTTGCCGCGAGGCAGGTCAATCTGGGTAACGTCACCCGTAATCACCATTTTGGACCCGAAGCCGAGTCGAGTCAAAAACATTTTCATTTGCTCAGGCGTTGTATTCTGGGCTTCATCCAAAATAATAAATGAATCATCCAGCGTACGACCACGCATATAAGCGAGCGGAGCAATTTCAATCAATCCCCGTTCAAGTGCCTTAGCCACCTGATCGGGCCCCATAACGTCGTATAAGGCGTCATATAACGGACGGAGGTATGGATCTACCTTTTCTTGCAAATCCCCTGGGAGGAACCCTAGACTCTCTCCTGCTTCTACTGCTGGGCGCGTAAGAATGATACGCTTAACAGAACCTTCTTTAAGTGCCGTAACTGCAAGCACTACCGCCAAGTAGGTCTTACCCGTTCCTGCAGGACCGATTCCGAATACAATATCACGCTTCTTGATTGTTGTCACATAATGCTTCTGGCCAATCGTTTTGACACGGATAGGCTTTCCACGAAAAGTTGTTGTAATTTCTCCCTTGAACAAATCGAGCAATTGATCGACCCGAAAATCTTTCGCCAGCTCCACAGCGTACTGCACATCACGTTCAGTAAGTATGTAACCGCTCCGAATGAGGGACAGCAACACATTAAACAATTGTCCCAGCATGTCTACTTCCCGCTCCGCACCACGTATCGTTAACTCTGCTTCACGGGAATCAATAATAGCAGGAATTTCACTCTCGATGATTTTTAGGAATCCATCTTGCGGGCCGAACAGCGATTGCGCTTCTCCCGCATTTTGCAAAGTAATACGAATGCTTGCAGTCTGTTCTGACAAGTAGCCTCATTCTCCTCAATTGTTTACTATTGGCAGTTCTTCGGAAATTTTTTCTTCTACTTCAAAGATCACTTTCATATAAACTTTACCATTCTCTTTCTTCTCATGCAAAACTTTTTGACTTTTGATGACGCTATCAACGCCATAACGCGCCAAAATATCATTCTTCGCTCGCTCTATTCCCTTTTCAAATCCAGCCTCTGGAGTTAATGTCTCACTTGTTTCACTAATCTCCATTTCTTTCTCAGTCATTAGGCCCAGCGGCAGCTTAATGGACCGCCAGGACAGCGGATCTTGCTCAGTAAGTGTTCGTGATTTCTCAAAAGGAGAATCGCCATAGCCCCATAGCTGGATAGCCCATTTACCAAGCACCAGATAGGTTCGATCTTTACGCTCCCCTGTATATGAGCTATTTATTGTTGTAAGAGGCACCTCTATATTGTATTCATGCCACACTAGACCCTTAACCTCACCTTTAGCCACCACATACTGTACATTCTCTTCGTCGCCTAAAGCACCTGAGATCAGGATATCCCCTTTTTTAACCCGTGAGTTACGCGCTACAACCGGTCTGCCCTGCTCCGCATATATTTCAGTTACCACCGCATCTGTTCTGCTAATCAAATGCCGCTGACTAAGTAGAGGTTTGATATCCGGCTGTTTAGATTCTACCACCTGAATTTTAATGCTCGTCCCCGTCCGCTGCACCCCTATCCATGAAACGCCAGGTAATTGGGCTAGGAGCCCCTTAGAGAGCTTGTCCGGCTCATCCAGACGCCATATCCATTGAAAAGGATACACCCCCTCCTGGCGAGCAGCTGCCAATATATCCTCGGAGGCAATTTTTTCATTCCCCTCGACTCTAATGCTCCATACCATCGTGGATAACATAAAGAGCATAATCCCGAATATCAATATTCCCATGCCAAAAAATTTACGTTTCCAGAGCCGCGCCATCAAAAAAGGCAGTCCGCTTCTTCCTGTAACGTGCATCCGACAGCCTGTCTTCTTTAAAATCGGACGGAGGACATAAAAATCATTCAGAAGCAGCTTAAGGGAAGCGCCGCCCTCAGCGGGCCTCACATCCCAAATCACTATACCTGCTTCAGAAATGACATTAATGAATCTCTCCACCTGAGGCCCCGTCACATGCAGTGTAACGAATCCCCGCAGTGATGAAAGAGGTGGTTCCTTCATGATTTCCCCTCGCTTTCTTTATATCTGATCTCTCCGATAATGCCTTCTACTGCCAGCTCCTGACCAAGAATATTGCGAATGACAAGATCCTCGCCTGTGATTTCAAGCGATCCTTTAGCTAACGCGAGCTTAAGCTGGCCTGAGGAAAAATGCAGCACGCCGCGATGATTCTCGATATACAGTTCCTTATTGCCGATCAGGGTGATCCGGGGCATTTCCTGTAGTAAATCCTGTGGTAAATCCAACACCCCGTTTGTCCATCCCCGCAGCCTGCGGCCAATACGGGTCATAAGTAGACGCTCCCCCTTCCTGCCTTCTGTACACCTTATGCGGCAACGCTTTTGTTTATGAGAAGAACTCATAAAGGAGCACCTTTCAGGTATAAAAAATGCAAAAAAAAGCCTTGGCGTCCTATCGTAAAGAAAGGAAAGCCAAGACTTAATTGTTACAATGACCGAAAATTACGATCTTCGGCTGGAATGCGGCTGGCGAGCGCGCGGAGGTCCCAAAATTTCCGCCCAAACCACACCATTGCGCAGCTCATCCCTATTCCCTGTTCGATTTGACTGAACAGCTGTGTCAGAGGATGAACTCTTCGTCTTCTTCGACTTGGAATCCGCTCCTGCAATTCCATCGAAAGCAGCTTGAAGACGCCGCACCTCTTCCTGCATTCTTTGCGTGCGCAATTCAACTCCGTCATCAGCGTACTCCAAAGACATACCTTCTCCAGTAGAATAATCTGGTGTTGGGATGTACGCAGGCTCTGGAAAGGCAGGTGATGCATCATACTCACGGGAGGATGTAGTAACTGGAGTAGGAAACCCACTACTAGATTGCTCTGGTTGCTCTTTGTTCCCGTCTACATCCTTATTACGGCGGAGAGGATTCCCTTCACCTCCACCAAAAGTCGGCATCCCTCCGCGTGTAGTCCCTTTGGGTTTGTTCTTCGTGGCCTTGTTCACATTGGATACAATCGCGAAGATTATAACCGCAACAATATAGATCCAGCTCATGGAGATTCACATCCCCTTTATTTATTATTGTTTGGACGGTTATTGTCGTCCTGATCATTCATTTTACCGAGGGAACCGCGCATTTGAGTATCGGCCTCGATGTTTTTGATATTCATATAATCCATCACACCAATTTGACCATTTCTGAGCGCCTCAGCCATCGCCATAGGTACCTGAGACTCGGCTTCCACAACAAGCGCCTTCATTTCAACTACGCGTGCCTTCATCTCTTGCTCATGAGCGACAGCCATTGCTCTGCGCTCTTCAGCCTTGGCTTGTGCAATACGTTTATCCGCTTCTGCTTGTTCGGTTTGCAGATAAGCACCGATATTCTTGCCGACATCAATATCCGCAATATCAATGGAGAGGATCTCAAAGGCAGTACCTGAATCCAGACCTTTGGACAATACCGTCCGAGAAATCAAATCCGGGTTTTCCAAGACATCTTTATGTGAATCACTTGAACCTACTGTCGTTACAATCCCTTCACCAACACGGGCAATGATCGTTTCTTCACCCGCACCACCCACGAGACGGTCGATATTGGCACGTACAGTTACACGTGCTTTTACCTTGACTTCAATCCCGTTTTTAGCGACAGCAGCAACAACTGGTGTTTCAATTACACGAGGGTTAACGCTCATTTGCACAGCCTGAAGCACATCGCGTCCTGCAAGATCAATAGCCGCTGCGCGTGTAAATTCCAAAGGAATATCTGCACGTTGTGCTGCAATAAGCGCATTAACCACCCGGTCTACGTTACCACCTGCGAGATAGTGACTCTCCAGTTGATTAATATTCAGTCCAAGACCTGCCTTAGTCGCTTTAATCATTGGATTAACGATTCGACTTGGTGTTACACGACGCAATCTCATCGCCACCAGCGTAATAATACTAATTCTAACGCCCGACGCCAATGCAGAAATCCAGAGCATGACCGGGAAGAAGCTTAAAAAGACACTCAACAAAATGACTACGACTACCGCAATCAACAAAAAAGTAATTAAAGATGCTTCCATAACTTTACAACCTCCAATAAATTATTGTGGAGCTACTATTCGCCATACCCTTTATCTTTTACCTTATTCCTTAATTTCCTTCACTACAATCCGTCCGCCCTCAACTTTTACAACAGAGACCGGTGCATTAACGCTAATAAAGCTGCCTTCAGTAACGACATCTACTCGCTCGCCGCCAATCATAGCCGTTCCGGCTGGACGAAGTGGAGTAATACTGTTTCCTATAGCTCCAACTAAACTTAACTTCTCTTCAACAGGTACAAATCCCTGATCTTTAGAGAGCGTATCCTTTAAAATAAACCTATTCCAAATTCCACGTTCTTTAAATGCGACAGCCACAATCACAATGACTACTGTTGCAGCCGCGAATGCGATACCGAGACTAAACAATGCATGTGTGAAGCTGTATGCTGCGCGTACGACACCTGCCACAAGGCTCACGGAACCGAGTATCCCCAATATCCCAAAGCTCGGCACGAATAGCTCCAGCACAAGCATGACAAGTCCGATTATGAACAAAAGCCAAGTCTCTGATCCGGCAAACCCTGCTACAGAATTTCCGAAAAAATATAAAACAAAGGCTAATGTCCCAATAATCCCAGGTGCACCAAAGCCCGGAACGATTAACTCAATCACAATGCCTGTAATCCCGATGAACAACAGAATCGTCATAATAATCGGATTCGTCAGAAATTGCGACATTTTCTCGGCACCCGTATGCTCCACACGAAAAATGTCATCTGTAGTATACCCTAGCCAAGTAATTGCATCTTCTGGAGTGGTTGTAATTTGATCAGCATAACCAGCTTTTAAAGCTTCGTCACTAGACAAGGCAATAATTTCGCCCTGCGCTTTAGATACGCCAAGATCTGGCTTATCCACAACCAAATTACTATCGACCATTCCCGCAGCAACATCAGGATCACGCTCATTTAGAGCAGCGGCTCCAATCATTTTTGATTTCCAGTAGGACACCATCTTCGCGTCATCTACTTTCTGGCCGCTACTATCTACTAGAGATGCAGAACCGATCATGCTGCCCGGCTTCATGATGATTGCACCTGCGTTAAGTGCTATGTAACTGCCTGCGGAAGCGGCATCACCTTTAATAAAAGCAGCCGTAGGTATGTCACTATCTCTTACCATCGTCCCAATCTGTTCTGCTGAACTCACCAGTCCACCCGGTGTATCCACCTCCAGTAAAATTAGAACCGCTCCGTAATTAGCAGCTTCTGCGAACCCTCTTTCCAAAAAGCTTTGCAGACCTCTTTCAATTTTCTGATCAACCGGAATAATAAACACAGGGCCTTTCTTCATCTCGCCATTCGTAGCTTTCGGTGCTTTTGGTGCTGTTACATCAGCGCTTACATTCGGGATAAACGGTGTTAAGAGCAGTAACAGTAAAACAACGGGAATGCTGGCTAACATAATTTTCCGTAATCTTTTCAATGTTTTTACCTCCCTTCTTCAACTTGACCCGGGACACATAAACTTTATTACGTTGTAAGCGTAATTACGTTTCAAAACAAGCTAAAACGCCTACAACGTCCAATTAGGGACGGTAAGCGTTTATGCGAGAATTATAAGGATAAAGTGTGGTGTGAAACTAATAATTCTTATAATTCAAAGAAAAGCACCCCTTTTACAAGGGGTGCTGGCGCTATATTATTGCAGAAATTGCTGAACCGCTTGGTTCACGAGTTTACCATCGGCGCGACCTTTGACCTTAGGCATCAGTGCGCTCATGACCTTACCCATTTCACTTTTCGAAGAAGCACCGGTTTCCTGGATGGTCTGCTGTACAATTGCTTTAATTTCTTCTTCGGAAAGTTGCTCGGGAAGATACTTAATAATAATCTCGATTTCTGCCTTCGTACTCGCGGCAAGCTCATCGCGACCCGCTGATTCAAATTCTTGGAGGGCATCTTTGCGCTGTTTGATTTCACGACTAAGGATATCAAGCACTTCGTTGTCGTCCAATGTTCTCTTCAAATCTATTTCAAGATACTTTATTGTAGAACGAACCATTCGAATCGTGGAGAGCGTGAACTTGTCCTTACTCTTCATCGCTTGCTTCATATCTTCGTTCAATCTCTCGCTAAGATTCATGCGTGGGTAATCCTCCTAAAACTTTCTCTTACGAGCAGCCTCAGACTTCAGCTTTTTCTTAACGCTTGGCTTTTCGTAATGTTTGCGTTTCTTCACCTCAGCCAAGACACCATCTTTTGCGATGGAACGTTTAAAGCGACGAAGTGCAGCATCAATTGTCTCGTTTTTGCGAACTTTCGTTTCAGACACAGTTTCCCCTCCCTCCGACCATACCGTCCAAGAGCATAACACGGTTTATCAAATTCCATTATAGGTCAAACGGAAATAGGGTGTCAACCTTCGTGTTATTCTTTTTTTCTGGCAAGTTCTTCAACATTTAATGATTGTACTATGCGTGAGAAGCTGAGTTTCCTGTGAGAGCTCCCAGCTTGGCCCCACCAAGCAAGTGATAATGAAGATGAGGCACAGCTTGTCCACTATCTGGACCACAATTATTGATCAAACGATAACCAGACTCGGCAATCCCAAGGTCGATAGCGATCTGTTGCGCTACACTGTGAATTTCTGCAATTAGCGGAAGATCCTCAGGTGTGACATCATTCATGGAAGCAATGAACTTCTTTGGAATGATCAACACATGTACCGGTGCAGCCGGCTCGATGTCGTAGAATGCAAGAATACGTTCGTTCTCAAATACTTTTTTGGAAGGAATAGTACCCTCAATAATTTTGCTAAACACGGTCTCCATAGAGTGCTTGCCTCCTAAAAATTGGTGAAATTTCACTTCATCATAAGACAATCATACAGGATAATCACCAATTACGAAAGACGCTAGAAGATTCAACATCCACACTCTAAAACTGTATCTATAACAGAATGAAATCCGTTTACAAATGAAGTTGAGCTATATATATACCCGTAGGGCCTAAAAAGGCAAAAAAAAGAGAAACACCCTTCACAGCTTATAAAGCTGATTCGGCGGCGGACGTATGAAAAGGAGTACATTCCCGGTCATACGTCCGCCGAGGTGTTTCTAAAGTAATGTCGGCTTAGCTGTATTATAACAGCGCGTTGATGCTGTATCTGTGATATCGATCACACAGTATAAAATGCTTCACATTTTTTCCAAAAGGATACGAGATCCCCCTCCACCTTGTTCAGCAGGAACTACCACCAGCTTGCGTGGCAACCTTGCACGAAGCTCTGGAACGTGACTGATAATGCCGACAGACAGCTGGTCATTATGCAACCTTTCAAGTGAAGTAATCACTGTATCCAGCAGCTCTGGGTCGAGAGTACCAAACCCTTCATCTAGGAAGAAAAATTGCAACGGATATTGCCCACGCAGTTGGATCTGAGCTGAAAGAGCAAGTGCCAGCGAAAGGGATGTTAGGAAGGTCTCTCCACCAGACAGGGTTGAGACAGGTCTTCTCACCCCGCCGTTCCCGTCATCACGGATCACAAAGCCGCCACCCGAATCAACTTCCAATGCATAACGCTGCTTACTCAGGAATCGAAGCCGCTGGGAAGCGGACTGACACACCTGCATCAATTGTTCCTCCGCAATGTACTCAACAAAGGCGTTCCCACGTAAGACCGTCTGTAGTTTGGAGAGTTGATCTTGCATAGATGCGTGCTCAATCCGCTTAGCTTCGAGCTCCATCCAGCGAATATGTCGATGCCGCAGGTCCTCCAGATCACGCTCTGCACGTGCTCTTGCCTGAAGAGATACTTCATCCTCAGCCCTGCTTTCTCTTAAGATCCCCTGACTTTCTTGCCATTCTTCTTCACTTAAGCTGGCTCCGTCAAGCTTCTCCTCAATATTACGCAGTTGCAACAAGACCTCAGCTTCTTCGGCACGATGAGCACGTACGCGGGAAGAAGCCATTTCCCTTGCTTCGGATGTGAGCGCTGCTCCTTCAATCTCAGTGGCTGAACTAAATGGTGAAGAAGCCAAGCTTTGTTCCCAATGACTGGTAGCTGCTAGGTAATGTTCACGCGCAGATTCTGCAGCCTGGCGAGTAATTGCTGCTTCCTTAACCTCATGCTGAGCCTTCTCCGCCGCTGCAAGATGTGACTGCTTGCTTGTCTCCAGAGCAGTTAACAATTCCTGCAGACGTCCTTCACATTCCGCTAGAAGAGGAGCAGCAGCACGACCATTCGTCCACTCCAGTAGACGCTGATCTTTTTCACGCTGCAATTCTTCCTTGCCTTCGATCTGTGTGATCCACTGAGCCAGCTCTTTATCCAGCCCCGTTATGGTCTCTTGAAGGTTCTGCACTGAAGCACTTTTCTCCTCCAGAAACTTGACACTGATATCAAGACGAGATCTAATTTCTTCAGCTTGTGCATCCTTAGCTAACAGATCACGGTAAGCTTGTTCCACTTCTCCCGGTGCCAGATCCTGGAACTGCTGTGTCCAGCTCTGCCGTAGAGCCGTCAGCTGGGCGCTGAGTTCCTCAGTTTTGGCAGTAATTCCTTCTACCCAGCTCCGTTCACCTGCGACACCTGCCGCTTCTTTGAGACACAGCTGCTGGACCTCCTGCATCGATTGCTGCCACTGTACCGCAGTACGGCGTAGTTCACCTGACTGTCCTTTTAATGCCAAATGTGCAGCTTCAAGTTCTGCCAAGACTTTTTCATCTGGAATGATTAAATCGGTGGAAGTAACTGCACTACTTACTTCTGAACCTGCAGCTGCAGGGTGATTTGCCGCTTCGATGACTTCATTTCCAAATACCTGCTCCAGCCATACTTGATCCTGTTCACGAAGACCACGGAACAGATGACGAGCTTCCAAAGCCCGTCTAGACAATGTCCGGACTTGCTGAAGCTTCATTTCCAGTTCTTGTTGCTCTAAGCTATCCTGCAATAATGCAGGTGCAGGATGATGCTCGCTGCCGCATACAGGGCAGGGTTGTCCTTCTTCCAGCTCCTTAGCTAGTGCTAACGACAGTCTATGAAGCTCTTGATCCTTCATAGCCGCTTCCAAAGTGCTGACATGTTGCTCCAGGCGCTCCGCTGCGGCACGCGCATCTTCTTCTGTCGCCAGCAGCTTCTCTTGATGCAGCGCCGCCTCGCGGATCAGTTGCCCGCGAGCAGCTTCCTGCAGCTCGCGACGGCCCTCGGCCTCCGCGAGCCGCGCCTGCGCAGCCGCGAGGGCAGCGGCACGCTCGCGGCGCTCCTTCTCCGCCTTATCCCACTGGGATTCGGCGGAGTGCAGCCCTTGCAGTCTCTGCATCGCTTCTTGCAGAGACTGCCGCTCCTGGGAGCGGACACCGAGCGGCTGCAAGCTCAGCTGCAGCTCTTGCTGGCGCTTTTGGCCCTTGGCCAAAAGCTCACGCTCCCGGTCCATACCCTCCCGCAGCTCCGCCAGCTTGCGGGAGGCCTCTTCGCGGCGCTCGCGCAGAGCCGCGAGTTCGCGCCGCAGCGCCCCGAGCTCGAACTCGAGCTCGAGCGCGCGGCGGTAGGTGCCGGCCCCCTCCCGGAGGGCCGGCTCTTCCGCCGCAAGCGCGGCCTGCGCAGCAGCCGCGGCGGCAGCGGCACGCGCCGCCTCCTGCTCGGCGGCGGCGGCCAGCACCTCTTGGCCCTCCGCGCGGGCCAATCGGCTCTTAAAGGCTTCTTCCGCGCTGCGCCATGCTTTCAGTGCAGGAAGCCTTGCCTCGGCCTCGTCAGCTTGGCCGAGCTTCCGTTCAAGGAGGAGGATCTCCTCCTCCTTGGCGAGCAGCCCCTGCCGCTGTAACTCGCGGCGAGTCCGTTCCTCTTGGAGCTCGCGTATACGCGCGAAACGCTCCGAGACCTGCAGCGCCGCCTCCAGTTTGCGGCGGCATTCCGCAGCATAAAGGGTGGCCTGCTCGAGGCGCTCCGCCGCTGCCTCTACATCCCCTTTGCCTGCGCTGCCAAGACCCTGCTGCTCAGCTTCCAGCGCGCGGAGCGCAGCCTCATTTTCCTTCACCCGGCGACTAAGCTTAATTGCCAGCTGATCGCCATATTGTTCCAGATGGAACAGGCGTTGCAGCATTTGCCGTCGATCTACGCCACGAAGTGATAAGAATTCGGCAAATTTCCCCTGCGGCAATACAACCGCTCGCGTGAAGTCATCCATTTTCAGACCGATATGCTCCTCCACGCAGCGCGTAACATCTGCGAGCTTATCCGCCATAACGTTATCTCCGTCAGATGTAATTTCGATGAAACGGCTAATCGTGTTGCTGACGGTTTGCTCTCCTGTACGTTTGAATTTACGTTCAACCCGGTAACGGTGTGCTCCCGCGGAAGAAGTGAGCTCAAAGGTAAACGCTACGCTGAGTGAATCTTCAGAGTGGTTCATAATCCCCTGTGTTCCATTAACTGCACGTTCCACTTTCCCGTACATCGCCAAAGTAATAGCATCCAGCAAGCTAGACTTGCCGCTGCCCGTAGGTCCAAAAATTCCAAACAGACCCGTCTCACACAGACTTTCAAAATCTATTTCTTGCATTTCTCTATAACTCTGTAATCCTGCTACTTTTAATAGAATAGGTTTCACCTTAGTTCTCCTCTCCTTCCTCTGGCTGACGCCGTTCTTCTTCAGTTAGTTGTAAGAACAGCTCTATCAAGCTATCTTCCGGTTCCGCTCCACCTGTCTGACGCTGATAGAATTTACGGAACAATTCTTGCACCGGCATACGCGAACGGGAAGTCTGTTCAAGCTCCATCTCCATTTGCGGGTAAATTGGACGAATATGAATGATTCCCTCGCGTGACTTGCGCAGGCGCTGTATATCATTCATCGACATGGCTTCACTAAGCCGAATCTCCAAATCTATAAAAGCAGAAGCATCTCTACCTTCATCCAGCCAGTTATATACCTCCTGCAATCCACCAGTGGAGCTCCATCTTACAAGCGGACGTCCACAGCGGAGGTAAATTTCTTCGAAGATTGGCTCACCGCCCGGCGCAACATCAATCAGCGTTACCGATTTGGCCTGTCCTGCTTCAGAAAAACTGTATGCCAACGGGGAGCCGCTGTAACGGATCATTCCTTCCCCTTTGACACGCTGAGCGCGATGAAGATGACCAAGTGCAGAATATTGCGCTCCACAAGCCAAAGCAGAAGGATCAACGGTATACGCTCCGCCTACTTGAATCGGACGTTCTGAATCACTTTCCACCCCACCGAGCACATAAATATGGCTCATCGCTAAATTTACGGTCTGCGGTGTGAATTCCCGTCCCAACAGCTGCATGAGCTTGCCTACCCGTGCGCTGTAAGCCAGTCGAAGCTCCTCTTCTCCGCTATCTCCTGCAAGTAGTTCACCGAGACGTGCCTCGGAGGGATAAGGAAGAGCTGCGATTTTAGCGATCTCACCCGTGCGTGCAGCATGAACAGTCACTGGCTCTGAGGTAGGAAGCCCCACTAATGTAATCCCCTGCCTTAATACAAGCGGTGAAACTGAAGATACGCGCTCCGGTTGATCATGATTTCCGGCGATCACAACAAGGGGCCTGCCCCCTGAAGTCAGCCTTGCGGCAGCCTCATAGAATAGTTGTTCTGAAGCCGCTGGTGGATTAACGGAATCGTACACATCTCCCGCCATCATTATCAAATCCACTTTATGAAAATCGGCGATCTCCACCAATTCATCTATGAACTGCTCTTGCTCCTTCTGCCGGCTTCTTCCTTCCAGCGTTCGGCCGAGGTGCCAATCTCCCGTATGCAATATCCGCATCTTCGTCCTCTTTCCCCGCTCCTATGCGGTAATGAATAGATTTATAATTTCACAGCATGTCCGCCGTCAAAAAAGTACAGCCAAATCTCGCTGATCGGTTCTCCCAAAATATCATGTAATGCCTTGCTGTATAACTCTAGCTGAAAACGATATTTTTCCTTAAGCGCTTCTAACCCACCCTGATGTTCTAAAACAGAGTCCGTCTTATAGTCTAGCAGAATGATCCGGTCTTCTTCACGGAACAGGCAGTCAATCACCCCTTGGATCAGCACAGCTTCACTAAAGCCTTCATTATTATTCTCAGGGCTTAGCTCTGAGATGGCTTTATTCATATAATCAAGCCCTCGATAAGCTTCCCCTGCGGAAACCATATAACTGAACGGCATTTCTCTAAGCTTCCAAGTAGAATCTATTAATCTACGACCAAGTTCATTCGTATAAAAAGCCTCGATCTGCTCGGGAGCCACTGCCTCCACCTGCTCAGCAGTTAGAATAGCCACTCTATGCAGGCGGGCTAATGTTTCTTCCACAACTTTAGGATCAACTGAACCCTCCAGCGGAATATGCTGCATAACCGTATGGTAAGCTGTCCCGCGCTCCGCTGGGGTTAGGCTGCGCTTTTCCATAAATTTCGGACGCCGCAAATGAAGACTGTCTGCTCCTGCTACATTTGGACGTTTATTGTTTTCTGTTGATTTAACAGGATAGCTGCCTTCCTCTAGGAGATCATAAGAAGGCTGGTCCTGCATCGACAATAAAGCTTTTAACTCCGTAACGGAGGTTTTGGCAGGAATACCAGAGGCAGCCGCAAACGGATAAGGCCATTCTAGTCTTCTAGCAATTTCATCGCTATTCTCTGATCCATAGACACTTACAGATTCACCTTTTTGCAGCGCCTTGAGGACAGATTGACGTTCTTCTGCTTTGTCCTCAGAGTTATCCGAAGGAAGGAACGCCCCGGAATTCAGTTCGGAAGCATTCTGCACACTGATGCTCCAGTTCGAGACATCGCTGTGCAGCACTGTCGAAACGGTACCTTCAGAACCGCCTAGCTTACGAAGAATAGCCGCCGCCGGATGCCGGATCAATGCCGGACCAACCCAATCCAGATAGCTGCGACCCCGGGCTAGTAAATGATCAGCAAGCAGTAGCTCATCACGATTCTGCACACTGCTCCAGCTGGCAATTTTCCGTGGTAAATCTCTTACGGTACCGACTAGAATCATCTTATCTCTCGGACGAGTCAAAGCTACATATAATACCCGCATTTCCTCAGCCAATAATTCAAGTCGTGTACGACGATTAATAGCCAAATAAGGAAGCGTTGGGTAGCTGACCCGTGTTTCCCGCTCCACAAAACGTGGTCCGAAGCCAAGCTCTTTGTGCATCAGGAAAGGAGAATGCAAATCCTGCCGGTTAAACTGCTTCGCCATACCCGCTATAAAAACAACAGGAAATTCCAAGCCTTTGGATTTATGGATGGTCATAATTCTGACCCCATTCCCCTCTTCACCGCCACCACCAGCTACACCAAGATCTCCGCCATTCTCACGAAGCCGTGAAATGAATACCAGAAAACGGAACAACCCACGCGCCGCAGTATCATTCTCAAATTGAACAGCCCGATCATACAAAGCCTTAAGATTGTTCTGTCGCTGTGAGCCTCCAGGCAAGCCTCCAACCCATTCCAGATAACCGCTCTCACCATAAATACGCCAGATCAACTCACTGAGACTGCCTTGTCTAGCCGCATCTCTCCAGCTTTCAAGCCGTTCTAGAAAACTCTTAAGCTTATGCTTCAGCTTTAGGCTGATTTGCGGTAAAGCTCCACTTCCAGCTTCTACCTCATTAATGATTTCATCGTTATTATTATCTGAGGTAACTTTCTCTTCCGCCGCACTTGCTGTTTCTATCACATGAGCCGAGAAAAGATCGTATTCTTCCTCTGCTTCTTTTGTATCTTGTATGTTCGCTGCCACTTGTACAGCACGATAGAAAGAACCATGGCTGTACATCCGAACTGTAGCCAGTTCCTCTTCAGTTAGACCAACAACAGGTGAACGAAGCACACCAGCGAGTGGAATATCCTGCTGAGGATTATCGACTATTTTTAAGAGTGAGAGTGCAATTTCTACTTCTGTGGCTTCAAAATATCCTTTATTCAGATCTCCGTAAGCAGGGATTCCTTCCATACGAAGCTCTTCAATGATTAAAGGGGTCCATATTCTCGCCGAACGAAGCAAAATCACGATATCACCATAAATCACCGGGCGCATAATCTTAAGCCCCTTATCATAAATCAGCAGCGGAGATCCGCCATTCTGGCCAGTCATCTGTGATATACGCCGAGCTATCGCCCGTGCTTCCAGCTGCGCAGTCTCACTCTCAATGGCTTCACTTTCCTGAAGTGGAGTCTCACCGTCCTCAGCAGCCTCTTCTACTTTACCCGCTGCCGCTCCGCGATCGATTAACAATAGCTCTGGCGCAAAAAAAGTATCTGGCCCCTTCTCTGCTGCACCCGGGAAATTCGCACCATACACAAGCTCAGCACGTTCGTCATAATTAATCTCCGCCACCGTCTCGTTCATAATCTGCCGAAAAATCATATTTACGGCGTTCACAACCTCCATACGACTACGGAAATTACGGGCTAGATCGATAACCGAACCGCCGGACGATTCATTTGGCTTCTCAGATAACTCGCTTAACTCGGATTCGCCAACTGTATTGCTGCCACCTCCGGCATTCTTAGAGCCAAAGCTACGGTATTTATCCAGGAACAGCCCCGGCTCTGCCAGACGGAACCGATAAATACTTTGCTTCATATCTCCGACCATAAATCGGTTACCAGGTGTTTCGCGGGATATAAGCCGCACAATCTCTTCTTGCACACTATTCGTATCCTGATATTCATCTAACAGAACCTCATCGAATTGAGCACGGTACTCCATCGCTGCATCAGAAGGCAGGGAATGTCCCGGCAGGGAATCAGGATGGCGCAAAATTTGCAGACAATAATGCTCCAAATCACTAAAGTCGACGAGACCCCGTCCTGCTTTTTCGATTCTATAACGTTCACCGAACGCTATCACCGTCTCAGCAAGCTCTGCCATAAGAGGAGCCGCCTCGTTCAGTTCTCTCAAAAAAACATCAGCAGGACGGCCAAACAATGCCTTCTGAAGATCTAAAATACTCTTCTTCACACTATCGCGCAGTTCTTTAACCATTTCCTGCAGTCCAGGATCTGTCGAATCCTTCTTACAAGCTTTCAATTTTCCAAAGTATACTTCCATGAAAATATCATATAATTCTGCCCATGGCCGTTCATTCACAGCCTCCTGCAATGCATTTACCATCTCAAGGTCAGTCGTCAAATTCTCGGCATAAGGCGTAGGACCACCCGGCTGTAGCGCGATTTCCCGGCCTTGGATAAGCTGACTGGCTGCACCCGCAAGGGTCAGCTTCGCTTCTTCAAGAATACTTAGCACCCAAGGAGTTCGACCTAAGCTATCTGTGTCTGGTAATGAGAAATCAGCTGCGGTATCACGAAGCCACTGCTCTGGCCAAGGATGGCTACGGGCATAATCATGCAGTCGCTGTATGAGCGCATGTACCGCATCATCACTGCGTTCACCACTGAACCAGTCAGCAAGCTGTACAAATACGCTATCCGCGCCATCTTCACCTACTTCACCGTATTTTTCCTCCAGTAGCTCTTGAAGCAGCTCCTGCCGCATCATCTCTGCTTCATGTTCGTTCAGGATACGGAAACCAGGATCTATAGGAATAATCTGATAATAACGCCGGATCACTTCCAGACAGAAGGAATGTAGTGTTGTAATCGAAGCTTTCCCGAGCAACGACAGCTGACGGCGTAAATGGTCATTCTCTCCATTCTCCTCCAGCTCCCGATCTAGTGCTTCCCTAATCCGCTGGCGCATCTCGGCAGCAGCAGCTTTGGTAAACGTAGCTACTAGCAATCTATCTACGCTAAAGCCATTCTCTTCCTTGCTGATTTTGCGAATAATCCGTTCTACAAGTACCGCTGTCTTACCGGAACCTGCCGCCGCGGCAACGAGGATATCATCACCGCTCTCAGCGATGGCGCGCCACTGGTCATCACTCCATATGCTTCCTTCCGGTTTCGCTTCTATTTCAGACTTCATATTCACGGTGTAGTTCCTCCTTTGCGGGACAGCAGATCCCAAATAACGTCCTTCCCTGGCTTACCCAGATTGTTGTAGCCATTGCCTTCCACGGCTTCATCGAACTGGCAGACGGGTCTAAAGGAACAGAATGTGCAGGCTGTCTCTTGCCCAATCCGGTACGGCTCAATCGCCACATCACCTTCCGTAATGCGTGTCCCGATTTCCGAGATCGTTCCCCGAACAGATGATAATAAGTGTCCCCATTGCTCTGGTGTAGCTACAGAAGCACTACTATAAAAACTGCCATCAGCTTTTACTGCTACAGGCACGATAGAAGAATACCCTTTGTCTAAAGTCGTATCCATCAGGGATACTACCTCGCGGTCTGCTGTAAGCAGTCCTTTCATCTTGAAGCGTTTCAGCAATTCTTGTTCTGCCTGTTCCTTGTTCATCCCATTAGATGAGGTTAACAGTGGGTCATGTACGTGGAAATACAGTGTCCCTGCTGGAAGCGCCGGTTGCCCGAGCCATTGCTCCGAGTACGTAAGCAGCACATCCAGATAGGTCAGCATCTGTAGCGATAATCCATAGTACACTTCATGCAGCTTGAGGTCTTTCTGACTCGATTTATAATCAATCACTCGCAGAAGAATTCCATTCTCTCCACGGGCCATGTCTACACGGTCAATCCGTCCAACAACCTCCATCACACAGCCATTCGGCAGCGTAATTCTTAAAGGAGGCAACTCCTTATCCGGTCCAAAATCCAGCTCCAGCCCTACCGGCTCAAAGCTGCCTCGGCGGGCATGCTCGCCTAGAATTACAGAAGCACGTCCAACAATATTTTTTAGCTTGCGTGAGATGTATCCGTAACGTTTAGAGCTCATCAGAATTTCACCCTGCAGCATCGGCGATAAACGTTCTACCGTCTCACTTGCCTCACGCCGACATTCCTCTGGAGACAAGCTTCCCCAGCCACGGCCCTCTTCTTTCAGTCTTACCGCCATGTCACTTAACGCAGCATGGAACAGTTGTCCAATATCAGGTGCTTGCAGCTTATATAGCTGGCGTTCCTTTAGTCTAAGTCCGTAAGATGCAAAATGGGAGAAAGAGCAAGCAACAAACTTCTCCATCCGGGACACACTGCCTCGCAGTGTCGATCCACCGTACAATCTATGGCTTGTTCCACGCTTTAGCTTCGTTCCCACGTTACGATAGAACAACGAACTGAGCAGACGTTTCAATTCGAGACTACGAATATCATCAGCAGCGAACCAGTTATACACATCCCACCATAATTCAGGTATCTCCGTTCCCTGGCGCCACTGGCGCAGCTGCATAATCAATGCACGAAGACTCTGTTCTGGATGACCAATGTAACCAAGGTGAATGGAATCTCTGACTTCTTCTGGTAGTCCTGCAGGGGGAAGTGCTGCCAAGCTGTGCTCATGAACCCTTGGGAACATTCTATGCAAATGACGGATTACCTCAGAGGGAAGAAGCGCCTTGCCCTCATCATCAGCAGTGGCGTAGCTAATCCAGAGCTTTCGACTTCCTGTCGTTAGCGCATTATAGATCAAAAACCGCTCGTCCAGCAGCTTACGAGAAGCACCAGGAGCAAGCTCCATACCGGCGTTCTCAAGCACAGAGCGTTCGCCTTCCGAGAGAATTCCATCTTCCTTAAACTGCGCAGGTACAACACCTTCATTAAATCCAAGCAAAAAAGCGTATTTAACTCCCGTTGGTCGAGTCCGATCCATGTTACCAACCAGTACTTGATCGAGCGCGGGAGGAACAAGTCCCATCTTAAGCTCAGCAAGTCCTGTCTCTAGGACTCCGCTGAACACATCAAATTCAAGTCTCTCGTTGCCCATCATCTCGACGATCTGATCTAGCAGATCAAGCACTGCACCCCACAGCTGACTATGTTCTCTAGCCTTCTCGGGTTGCCCCTTCTCCATAGCACCGACACTAAGTTTCTCCAGCTTTCGGGCAACATTCGTCTCATCAAGCAGCTTGTACACTGCGGTACATAATTCAAGGCCGCTTCTACTCTTCTGTATCCGTTTCTCAAAAGCAAATAGAGGACTCGTTATACTAGCACGGCATCGCTCCATTGTAGCAAGCAGTTCTTCATCCATCTGTCTGCCGCCTTCCAGCGACAAGCTAGGAATCCCTTTCCATGAACGGCCATCCGTCCAGCGATACCCTTGAATCCCACAAGCCAGCACATAATTCTCTAAGGCGTCCATATCCTCACGCGTTATACTGCCGTCCAGCGGTAGCAAAAGCTCTGTCTTTACACAGCGGAATACATCCTCGAAGCGCCAGCGTCGACGCACCACATCCAATGCGGAACGTACAAACTCTACCAATGGATGATGCAGCTCATTTACCTTCTGGTCCAGAAAAAAAGGCACTCCGTAATCTTGGAACAACGGTTTAATCAGTTGCTCGTAATCTCCAATATTACGCATCAATACGGCCATTTCACCATATTTCGCACCTTCATCTCGCGCCAGTCTGATCATTTCACGCAGTGCTCCCTCAACCTCTGCTCTGTGAGAAACTGCTGCGCCTATAGATATCGCTTCATTTGCCAGTTCATCTGCACCCATCCAGACCTTTCGGCGGTCATATCCCCTTTCGAGATGAGCAAGAACAGGACTTTCTTCAAAACGCGGAAGAACCGCTGGCTCCAGAAGCTCGTCCCACACATCAATGCCTAGCTCTTCAGCTATTCCACGCAGTTTAATGTAAGTAACCGCAGTTGGGTGAAACAATTCAAGCTCATTCAACTGATCTCCATAGGGATACGAACGATCAAGTGTAAGGGACACGGTCAGCTTCGATGCTTGCTGCATCAATTCACGAAGCACTACGAATTCCTGCGGGGTAAAGCCGTGGAACCCATCAACCCAAACCTCCGCCCCGCGAATGTAAGAGGAATCAGGAATATGCTCAGCTAGTTCCGCTAAACGATCCTCTTCGTCGATATAGAGGCGTGACATTTCCTTCTCTAAATCGCTGAACACCAGCTGTAAATCATCCAGCTTGCCTTCAAGAATAGGACTTCTTGCAATAGCGCCTCGCATTGCGGATAACTGCTCCTCTAAATCAGAGGAAGCCAAGCAGCAACGCTTCATCTCCGTATGCAGTTGATTCAACCGTTCGACAAAACCCGGTCTGTCGGCAGAGGCACCAAATAATTTCAGTTCCTCTTTACGGCGACTGATGATTTTGTAAATCAACATCTTTTTACCTTCTTCACTGATCGGCAGACTAGCGCTGCCTCCAGTTTCCTGTTTCACTCGATAGGCAAGCCGAGAAAAGCTCAGTGTCTGCGCCCGAATGCTTCCCTTCACATTCCCTACGGTCAAAAGCCCCCGTTCTGCTCCAAAGGAACCTTGTTCCGGTACAAGAATAATGATCGGCGCGCCAAGAGGCTCCTTCTCTAATGAAGAAGAAATAGACTCCCATATTTTTGTTGTCTTGCCACTACCAGAGCGGCCTAGTAAAAAGGTTACCGACATAAATGATAGACTCCTTCCGTAGCGGAGAAAATGTATATGAAACAAGGTGAAATACTCACCGTTTGATAATGTTCAAATGAAAAAGTTCAGTCGTTCCTCGTCCCCTCAGTATAACATAGCTGCACAAATCAGAACATGCGTTTGCTAGTATTTTCTAATGATTTACAATAAAAAAGCTACGAAGTAAACAGAACTAACGTATTTTGGTGACTTGCTGTTTAGTATTTCTAGTTTGTTAATACCCGGTGCGCAACGTTCGATGCTTTCTGTTTGGATTTAACGCAGTTTTTGAATTGAAAAATCATTGCTTTTGAAAAATAACGTTTAGACTGATCCATTAAAAGAAGCAGCGGCGGACCAAGATTTGATAAATAAAGTCTGAGACTGCCGCTGTTGTCGTTGAACTAACGCATATTATCCTAAGAGGCTTATAGCGTTAATCTGCCAGATAGCTAATAGATAACATTGAACTATAGTTAAATATTTATCTAATCGGCGAAGTATAACGTTCTTGTCCTCAGTCAGGGGCAAGAAACATGATTCCTTAATCAAAAAAAGCCGCTAAATTAGCGACTTTCAATCAACATTTTTCTTTTCCTAACCTTTTCCTTTGTATTTAATCTAACATGAGCGTTTTTTAATGAACAGTTGTATCTGATAATCCCACTGCAATATTCCAGTCACAATAATGTTATGAAGAACAAAATCTGGACACACATCGTATTCCGTCTTTGCCCTTTCAAGTAAATTTTGTAATACAGCATTCTTATTCTCTTCGGTACAAATTGCACACAGATAGTCCCCTTCTGGTAGCACAGTCAGACCCTCTAAAGACGGATATTTCAAGCAAACAGCAAATAATCGTGTTATTCCTTCAGCCGTGAACATTCCTGCCATATCTTCAAACAGAAATTGTGAATGCAGAGACGTTTCAATTTGTTGATAGAAATGTCTGTGATAGTCCCATAAATTCTTAAGTGTAGGGCTTTCCATTTTATTCGAAAGCATAATTACCCTTTCCTCTATGTGTCTGACAAAGTAATTTTCACTTTGACTATAACCGTCGTGGAACTTATTTTCATAATGTAGATAGGCACGTTTAATTTTCGATTTTGCATACTGCAGACGAGCAATTTTATCGTCTGCTCTTTTTTCTGCTTGTTTTAGAAATGCAATTACTTTAGAGAGATCATTCTGCTGCAAAATATCTTTAATATCCATTAAAGTAAGATCCATTGCTTTGAGCAGTTCAATGGTTTGCAGCTTTACGAGCTCCTGCTCGGAATAGTATCGATATCCCGACAATTCATCTTTATGGTATGGCTTGACTAATCCAATACGATCATAGTGCCGCAAGGTCTCAGTGGTCATCTCTACGATCTCTGCTGCTTGCTTAATTGTAAAATAGTTGTTCATATCTACCCTCTTGACCTTTTTGTAACACAAAAGTTTATGATGATTAAAACATATGCGACTGATAAACGCAACGAAATACAAAATGAATTTATTCCCAGAGAGGAAGGCAAATATGAAGAACTAAATCATGTATCAAAGGATTATCAAACATGTATTGCTGTCTGCAGTCATATTGGTATGGTTGGCTGACAGATCCTACTTTATTGACTATCATTTTGTGTATTTATTCCAATCCAAGCCTTGCAACATATTTGGATAGACTTTTTCAAGATCATTATGTTCAACTCTAATGCTTTGTTGCATATCGGAACTTGTCTGCATAGCAGCTTACGATTAGCATTCGTAGGACTGGCTATATTTAAAAGAAAAATGATTTAACGAAGGAGCGTTTTATAATGAAAAGTACTGCAAAAAAATTACTAACTACTATAGGCATATTAGTGACACTATTGATCTCATTAGCAGGATGTTCCTCCGACTCCACTTCCATGGAGGAAAAAAATTACATCATACCTGCCCAAAAGATTGATACCTTAACAATTGATGTAAAGGACAAAAAAATAAATATCCTCCAATCTAAAGATGAACAAATTCATATTGTTTACTATGAAAGTGAGAAAGATTTTTACAAGATTGATCTATCTGACGATAAAGAACTGTCAATGGTAAGTGACAGTAATAAGGAATGGAACGACTATATCGGAGGAAAAGGCTCGCAAGTAACCAGAACTATTCAGGTATCGATACCTGATGCAACTTTAAAAAATTTGACTTTAAAAACATCAAATGAAAGTATTGTATTACCGACAATCGTGTTTTTAGGGACAGTGGATGTAAACATAAATAACGGAAATATCCAACTGGACAAATTGAATGTAGGGACGGCTATAACCCTTGAAACAAAAAACGGAAATATTAGCGGTTCAATTCTAGGGTCATATGATGATTTCGCGATCTTAAGCAAGGTAAAGAAAGGAGATAGCAATTTGCCTGCCAATAAAGAGAATGGTTCGAAAAAATTATCTGCTTATACAAATAACGGCGATATTACCTTACAATTTTCTGAGTAGCCAGTAGTTAAATATTAGCTCGTATGAAGTGAGATACAATATTGAAAGGGATAACCCCTGTTTCACTTTTGAAACTTCTGGTCCTACCTTTCCGACTATTCTACCGGCCTATAACCGATAAAATATCCCTCTTGTAATGGAAAATCACCTTGATAAAGTTGTTGATCCGACCTGTAAATCGATTATCTTATGATGTACCCGAGGCCCAAAATTAAGCTTGATCGTGACTTCCATCAAAATAAAGTATAAGCCGCACTACAGCGGCTTATACCTTCTGGATTACATTCGGACTCAGGAGTCGCTATTCATGAAATTCGTGCTGTTTTGGCAACTTTTCGGACTAAGCGGACATACCTTGTTAATCCCGAATCCTACTCTTCTTAGAACATAGCAAAAAATCCGTAAAAAGAGGCCTCGATCGAAGACTCCTTTTACGGATTAAAATCCATTACCTATATGTGAACAGCCAGCTTATTTCTTACTCCGCACTTCAAAAATCGCAAACTTCAGATAGTGTCCTTCGTTAACGCCTAGAATCTGCGGATGGTCTTTGCCTGCGGCACGCCATTCCACAAGTCTCAATACTTTACCTGCATCTTTAGCTGCGTCGGCAATCGTCTCAAGGAATAGATCCGGCTGCATGTGGTAAGAACAACTTGCAGTAACCAAATATCCGCCTTCGTTAACCAGCTTCATGCCGTGTAGATTGATATCCTTGTAACCACGGCAAGCACCTGCTACTGCACTTTTAGTTTTCGCAAACGCTGGAGGATCTAGGATAACTACATCCCAAGTTTTACCTCCACCTGCTGTCATCGGCTTGGAGGTATCCGTTTTGGTTGTTTTGCCTCCGGATTTAGCATTTGTAGACGCTACTGTTGATTCCGTTCCGCTTGCAATCGTCGCGCGCTCCGATCGTTCCTCCAGACCTTTTACCTGATTGCGCAGGTAGGCAAAAGCATCATCCACTACAAATTCCACTCGATCACTAAAACCATTCAGCTCCACATTGACTTTGGCACTCTCTATGGCATGAGCGGAAACGTCAAGGCAGGTTACTTTTTTCGCACCATACTTGCAAGCATGCAGAGTGAAGCTGCCTGTGTGCGAGAAACATTCCAGCACTGTAGCACCATCCCAATAAGGGAAGGTTACGTGTTTACCACTCTTGTTTACCGGCAAAGTTTGTAACGAGCCATCTTCTGCTTCGATTTCTTGCAGCGTAATGCCACTTCGTCCACCCCAGCCCTTCATGAGTGGGGCAATAGATGCTCTATTCTCACGCTGATCAAAGAAGTAGCCTGTCTTTTGGCCCTCTTCGATATCTACTACCAGCTTAAGGCCATTCTCACTTACGGTAACATGACGTGGGCATTCCCCGTACAGCACACCTGTAGTCTGCTCCATCCCTTCCAGTTCGCGCACGCTAACATCACTGCGTTCATAAATACCACGCGGTGCCATAACCTGTACAAGTGCTTCAACAATCTCTGTACGGCGCTTGTCCATTCCGAGTGTAAGGAGTTGTACAACCAGAATATCCCCGAACCGATCCACAATAAGCCCTGGCAAAAAGTCCGCCTCGCCATAAACCAAACGATATGCATCTGCCCCAGGGAGGAAACGTTCTCTATGTTGCAGACAATTCGTAAACCGTTCTACGAAAAAAGCTGTATCCATGATCGCCAGTGGTCCCTGCGATACAATTCTCACCCGGATTTGCGATGCTGGATTGTAATAGCCCACGGCCAAAAAACGGCCTTGATGATTTAGGACATCTACTAATCCCCCTGCTTCTGGGTTTCCTTCAACTGATGCAACTTCACCTGCGTAGACCCATGGATGGCCCTGTTCTAATCTTTTTTTGCGATTGCGTTCTAAAATAACCGATGCCAATGACTTCAACTCCCTGTTTCTCTAAAAATGATTTTATACATGTCCTACACGTTACTTTCATATATTGGTGTACAACCCTCGTCCAAAGGAGTATGCCCAATGTTCCGTGATCTGCTTTTCCCTATTATATATGGTCTTGTCATTTTTCTGGCTGGCATGAAGCTAATGGAAACAGCGTTGTCCAAGCTTGCAGGGCCACTGTTAACTACAAGCCTGAATAAGGCAACCTCTACACCTATCAAAGGCTTGATCGCAAGCAGTGTACTGTCAGCCCTGCTTCAGAGCAGCACGGCTGTAACTGTGCTAACGATCGGTATGGTGAATGCCGGCCTGCTCACCTATGCCCGTACACTTGGCATTATCCTAGGCAGCAACATCGGCACCACTTTGACCACAGAGTTGATCGGACTTCAGATCAATTCCATGGCATCGCCACTGCTGGCTGCCTCGCTGAGTCTGTGGGCCGCAGCGGTTATAGCTGGCGAGTTACCGCATACATCACGGGCAGCAGCACTATGCCGGAAAATATCAGAACCGCTGCAATTCATCAGCCTGGCTGTATCAGGATTCGCCCTAGTCCTATGGGGAATCGCAGTCATGCAGTCCATTGGCGGGACGCTTCAGGAGAGTGGCCTATTCCTTTGGTTCTTGAATCATGCTACCACAAGTGCCCTATGGGGACTCGCCGCTGGTGCCTGCTTAACTGCCCTGTTACATAGCAGCGCAGCAGTTATCGCCATGGCCATGGGCATTGCTGCCTCGGGTGCCATGCCGCCAGAGCTCGGCATAGCCATCGTGCTCGGTGCCAACGTCGGTACCTGCGTCACGGCAGTCATCGCTTCCATCGGCGGCTCGTCTTCTGGCGTCTTTGTCGCTTGGTCGCATGTTGTACTCAATGTAAGCGGTGCGCTACTGTTCCTACCTCTTATTGGGCCCCTACAAGCAACTGCTGCATGGATTGGCGGAGGAGCCGCCTCACAAATCGCCCATGCACAGACTATTTTTAATGTAGTATGCTCGTTAATCGCACTGCCATTATGTTACCTGCCTGTATGGTCAAGACTGGAGAAACGTCTTCAATCGTAACAATATACTGTAACGCCTGATCCCAAACTTTCCACAACTGTACTATTATACTTCAATCGAAAATATTATAAAACCGCGATCCATCGTAAAAAGTGATTACTGTCGAAGATATTGCGATCAAAGCGAATAAGATCAAAGCAATATAGTCGTTTTTTGAGAACGGACGACTGCTGTACCATGTTCGTTTTCTCTTAGTTCCGAAGCCGCGTAACTCCATAGCCGTACTAATATTCTCAATTCGCTCAATGCTAGTCAGAATCAAGGGCATTAGAATCGAAATGATATTTTTAAGCCGCTTAGGCAACTTTTCTTTTCGGGAGATGTCTATTCCCCGTGCCTGAGCAGAGAACGATATATTCTCATAATCTCTTTGGATATCCGGAATGTACCGCAGCGCAAGCGATACAGAATATGCAATTTTATAATTCACACCAATCCGGTTTAAAGACGCTGCGAATTCACTAGGATTTGTCGTTAGAAGGAACAACAGTGCCATGGGAATGACTACTGCATACTTAAGGGCAATATTTAATTGATAGAATAGCTGCTCATATGTAACGGTATACCGACCTACAAGATGAACAATATCATGACGTGAACCATAAACCTTTACACCTTCCAAAGGAGAAAAAATAAAGATAGCTATATGATTAAGCACAAAGAAGATCAGGATAAAATATAGTACGAAAGCATAATCCTGAAATTGAACTTTAGAAACTCTAAAGGCAATCAAACTAAATAATAACATCACTATTAGACATCTTGTGTCATATGTAATCATCCCTGTCACAGACCACACTATAAATAAAATCAGCTTAGTGGCGCCTGTAAGACGGTGAATAGGTGAATCTTGCTTCGTAAAAGTTAACATTGTGGCCTTCATCCGCCCCGGCTCCTCCTGTCGTATGCAATAAATCTTCTTACGAACTCTTCTGGCTGATCCAATTGGACCCTCATAGCCAATGTAAATAGTGAGGTCTCTTTCAAATTAGCATTCCTCACTACTTCTATATTGGTTAATACTCGCTCAGGGCTATCATCAGCAAGCTTAACACCATCAGACAACACTACAGCTCTATCGGCATACTCCAGCATAAGATGCATATCATGCGTAATCATAATCACTGTCATTCCCTGTTCCCGAAGCGTCAAAAGAAATTCCATCATTTCGTTGTAGTGCCTATAATCCTGTGCTGCAGTCGGCTCATCTAATATGATCACTTCCGGTTCCAAGATCATAATAGAAGCAATAGTCACACGTTTCTTCTGTCCGTAGCTAAGCGCAGAGATAGGCCAGCTACGAAAAGCGTATAGACCGCATATTTTCAAAATATGATGCACTCGCTCACGAATAATCTCCTCAGACACCCCTCGTAATTTAAGGCCTAGTGCAACCTCATCATATAAAAGCGTCTTAGAAATCATATGATTAGGATTCTGCATCACGAAACCGATCCGCTCTGCCCGCTCCTTAATCGTATCCTTGGCAATATCCCTTCCGTGCATCAGTACCGAACCGGAAGTGGGCTTATAAAAGCCACAGATAAGCTTAGATACCGTGGATTTCCCAGCACCATTTCTCCCAGCTATACAGACCATTTCTCCTTTATGAATAAGAAGGTTGAGTTTATGAAGTACTGGTCTGCTCTTCTCATAACCGAATGAAACATCATGTAGCTCAAGGATAGGTAGACTCTCACGTTTATCCTGCTGCGAATTATTGTTAACATACCAGTACTCAAGCTTGCTGGAGCAAGAGTCCAGCCGAATTTCATCTATATGTTGTGGATTCATATCTGATGCAATCGTACATCCTGCATACTTTAAAGCCGTTAAATAGAGAGGTTCCCGAATACCTACTTCTGAAAGTAAGCGAGTGCTTAATAGCTCAGCGGCTGGCATATCCGCCGCAATGCGTCCGTCATGGATCACAATAATTCGGTCCACCGTACGGTGAAGTACTTCCTCGAGCCTGTGCTCGATAATAATAACCGTTTTACCGGTCTCTTTTTGCACTCGGTCAATAAGCTCAATCGCTTTTGTGCCGGTATATGGATCTAAGTTTGCCAGCGGCTCATCAAACAACAGGATGTCCACATTACCAACCAGAACACCAGCTAAGGTCGTTTTCTGCTTCTGACCACCTGACAATTCCTGAGGTGACGCTTCCAAATATTCGTGGATATCCACGGCTGTTGCCGCAGCCACTACCTTTTCTATCATTTCGGCCTGTTGAACCGCGTGATTCTCCAGACTGAAGGCAATATCCTCTCCAACCGTTAATCCAACAAATTGTCCATCCGGGTCTTGTAGTACAGTCCCTACCTGATCCGACAATGCTGCAATACTAAGTTCTTTCTGCTCCAGACCCATAATTCGCAATGACCCAGACATTTCACCTTTATAGGCAAATGGGATGAGTCCGTTTATACAATGAGCCAGTGTACTTTTTCCAGAACCAGAGGGTCCCACGATAAGTACCTTTTCCCCTTCGGCAATCGTTAAGTTGATATCTGTGAGTGTAGGCTCCTGCTGTGCTCGATATTGAAAACTAAAATCCTTAAATTCAATCACTGCTTTTTTCATCCTTGACCTTCCTCTTAGCTTCGTTTGAAGAATTTCACTTCCATTATATGTTTTACAGCCATAAAAAAGCCGGTGATCTCCACCGGCTTTTGGTTTGGATTATATGCTACTCAGGCTTCTCTGGTCAAGCTGCCTTGCTTCGTTCTTGTCTTTGCATATGCAATTGCGAGTAGTGAGCCAATCACTGCTACAGTGACTATATTGGATGCTCCGGCGATAAGTCCTTGTGTGAATACTTTATTCACTGGTTCTGCATAGATTAGAATATCCAGTACAGGTGCTACTAAGAACCAGGCGATTGCGTTCGCTACAATCTGAGCCAGATTAAAACGAATCAGTTCCTTTCGTCCGAACTCCCCCTCATGAATCCCAATTCTAGCCACAAGCAGACCAACAACGAGCCCAACAATGCCAGAAGCGATCACCCAACTGAACCAAGGGGAACCATAAAAAATCGCATCCTTCAGTGTATGTCCGATCAGGCCAATGAGTAATCCGGCAAACGGACCGTACAACAATGCGAACAATGCCAGTAAAGCGTATGTAGTTTCAATGTTAGTGTTTGGAATTCCGGATGGAATCGAACCGAACCTGCCCAAAATAACGAATAAAGCAGAACCGATACCAATCGCAACAATCGTCTTAATCGATAACACCTTTTGTTTTGCCATATTTTCATCTCCCCCAACGCTTCTTTTTTATTTTAAGTAATTATACATCGGAATAGTAGGAATTAATATAGATTAAAATAAAAAAATCTGCAAAGCAACATTAATGTTGGCTTTGCAGACCCAGACCACTTATAGAGTTATTATATGATTTGTTTTATCTATTTCACAGTAACGGTTACCGTCACTGTCTTGGTGCCAATCTTTCCTTTAATAGATGCCGTTCCTTTGCTCACAGCTACAATCTGGCCGCTAGCAGATACTCTAGCTACAGAAGGCTTAGAGCTAGTCCACGCCGCACTTCCAGTAACAATAGCGGTCTTCCCCGTATCATACTGCGCAATCACAACTGCATTCTGAACAGCTCCCGGAGCCATCTTCAGTCTATTTTCGTTGACAGTCAACTTCATTAGCTTAGGAACTACATTAATTTTGACACTAGCAGCGAGCCCTTGGTAAGAACCTGATAACGTCGCAGTTCCTTCTGTTATGGCTTTAACAGATGTACTTTTAACCGTGGCAACTGCTTCATTCGAGGACTCCCAATTCATGCTGCTGGAGATATTCCCCGTCTTACCATTAGAGTAGTAAGCCGTTACCTTTATGGATTTAGAACCTTTAATATTCAATTCAATCGCATTCGGTTCTACAACAATCTTAGTAACCTTTTGTTCAATAGTAACCGGAATACTAATAGTCTTATTAGCGTAGGTTCCCTTTAAAGTGGCAGAACCCTTCACCAGTCCTTTGATTACCTTACCGGAAGAGGTTGTCTTGATAATTGCATTCGTACCGGTAATCTCCCATTCCATAGTACCTGTAGCATCGAGTTCATTCCCATTTTCCATCACAGCTTTGACTTCAGGAACAGCCTTCTCTTCACCAGTAACAATCACAACGTTTTCCTCTGGTCCGAGCAGGATATGAACCTTATCTTTAACTGTAACACTCACTACAACACTTTTTTCCCGGATAGCCGCTTTGGAGGAGGTAGGATTCTCTGATTTTATTTTGCCGACAATATTAACAGTACCAGCCTTTTCAGCAACGAGCTTGCCATCTTTGATGGTGGCGATCTCATCGTTGGCAGAAGTCCACTCGATTTCTTGACTGAAATCCAGCTTCGTTCCATCTAGCTTGGTTCCGTTGACCTTTGGCAAACTAACGGAATCCTCTGTGTACATGTCCAGTTCCTTTTTATCAGCTTCCAACTCAGTAATCGTAGGATATACCGTCAACTTAAAGCTTTTACTAATCCCTCTGTACTCTGCTTTAATAACCGATGTTCCCACTGCTTTTGCGGTGATCGCTGCAGCATCAGTACCCGCAGTAACCGTCGCCGCAAGTTGGTTGTCCGAACTCCATACTGCACTACTGGATACATTCGGAGTGGAATTCGCAGCATCTCGAACTTCTGCTTTAACGTTCAAGCTCTCACCCATAAACAAGAATTGATCGCCTGATGGAGTAAGCAATAACGCCTCGTAAGGAGCACGTACATATACATCCACAGTTTGTGTAATCCCCAGATAAGATACTGTAATTACAGCTTTTCCTGCGGACAGTACTTTGATTTCTCCCTTGTCTACAGTAGCGACACTTGTATTAGAAGAAGACCATTCCGCCTTCTCTGAAATATCATTTGCGGTCGTCTTTGTAGTCTCTTTGGTAAACGCAGCTACTTTCACCGGATTATCGCCAACGAGCATTTCAATTTCCTTAATTATGATGCCCTTATCATTTTTAAGCTCAATTTCAGAATAAGGCAATTTGACTACAGCTTTAAAGGTTGCTGTTAAGTCCTTGTATTTGGCAGTAATGGTTGAGGTACCTTCACCCGCCAGTGTGATTTTACCTTCTGCAATCGTCAATACGCTTGTATTGGAGCTGCTCCAAGTGGTATCAGCCGTTACATCCTTGGCAGAAGTCGCTGTTTCGCCACCAATTGCATTGGCTTTGACCAACAGTTTATCCTCTTCGTCACCCAATTTATAGTTCCCTTCGGAGCTATATTCAAGCTTCAATTCTTTAATCGGATGTGACACCTCTACTTCTATAGTAGCGAGTGCATGATTATAAGTAGCTGTAATAATAGCCTTTCCGCTATCTATTGGAGTCAATAAGCCATTTACTACTTTTACAGCGTTAGTGTTAGAAGAATTCCATACCACTGCTCCAGTCACATCTCTTTTGGAGGAGGACCCTTCCACATTCGCATATACCTTCAGTTGCTTTGGCGTTTGTCCAACCGTAAGCTGCACTTTGGCTGAGCTTTCAAACTCAATCGAGTTGATATCGCCGGCAGCTGCAAAGACACTTACCGGAAAAACCGCAGTAGCTAACAATATCATGATGAGGAGCATTTTCGTCATTTTCCTGTACACAGTCATTTGTTCTCTCCCTTAGGTTATAATGTCGTTTGGTGGTTTATCCCCACACTCTTTTACTTATATCGACAATTGTACACCAAGTGTTTACCCTATAACTCCATAAAGCCAAATTCAGGACTTTCAGACTAGATAATCAGGTGGAGGGTTGATCAATATATTAGGAAGTAATATGCTAGCTACTACATTCTTTTTTTGAACCAAGGGGGCTACGATGAGTATAGAGAACTTTCAACTAGAGAGAATCCCTACTCCAAAAGAGGAGGATAGCTTCCTTAAAGGGGTAAAAGATTGCATTCCTACACTACTCGGTTATTTGAGTATTGGACTTGCAGCAGGTGTTGTTCAAAAGACCGCCGGGCTGAGCATTGCTGAGATTGCCTTGATAAGTCTGATGCTTTATGCCGGTTCTGCACAGTTTATAGCTGCTGGAATGATAGCTGTAAGCAGCTCACCTGCTGCTATTATCGTTACGATATTTATCGTGAATCTTCGTCATATTTTGCTTAGTGCAGCTCTTTCACCTTATTTCCGGCATCTTACCCCACTGAGAAACATGCTGGTTGGAACCCTGCTGACAGATGAGACCTTTGGAGTTGCTATTAATCAAACAGTGAATAAGCAACAAATCAGTGAAAAATGGATGCACGGCCTTAATCTCACTGCCTATTTAAATTGGTTTATTGCGAATATAGCAGGAGCTTTTTTGGCACAGTGGATTTCTGATCCAGAGCAATTCGGTCTACAGTTTGCTTTACCTGCCATGTTCATTGGCATCCTTGTTATTTCCATGATTGATCGTAATAAAATAAAACTTGATTTAGTTGTCGCAATCCTAGCAGTAATCATCGCTGTAGCTAGCTCCTTCGTATTCTCCGGTAGTGTAGGTATCATTATTGCAACGGTCATTGCGTCAACAGTAGGGATGGTGCTTGAAAAATGGAAGTGAGATGGGATGTATTTTTAATTATTATAGGGGCGGCTTTGGTAACCTTCATTCCAAGGGTGGTTCCATTAATGATTCTAAGCCGATTCGAATTGCCTGAATGGGGAATGCGCTGGTTAAATTATGTTCCTATCTCTGTTATGGCGGCACTAATAGGTCAGGAGATCCTCTTAAATGATGGAAAATTCCCGCCTATAGCTAATAACGTTGAGCTTTTTGCGGCAATCCCTACTTTTTGGATCGCTATAAAGACCCGGAGTTTGCTAGGAACTGTACTTACGGGTGTTATTTCTCTTATGATCCTGCGGATGTTTTTTTGATCATGCAGGGGACCCCAAAAGCAATGAGTTACTGTGGCTGCTGGTCCCCCGGCTCTTATCTGACCACTTCTTGGCGCTACGTGTATGAAGTCGCTATCTGGAATAGCTACATTATTTCTGCGTAACAATCAGGATTCATCATGCCAGTTTCGTCCATAAAAGAGTTAAAAAGATGACTTAGTACAAGTCATTTATAGTGATTGTAAGCGAAAGCTTCACTTTCAGACGCTCCGCACCACCTTCTCAGCGATATCTGGGGGATTTATACCCCTCTTTCTCACTTTTCTCGCCTTCCGGGCGATATCTGGGGGATTTATACCCCTCTTTCTCACGTTTCACACCTTCCGGGCGATATCTGGGGGATTTATACCCCTCTTTCTCACGTTTCACACCTTTCACACCTTTCGCGCCTTCCGGGCGATATGGGCGATACGGGCGATACGGGCGCAGTTTTGGGCTTCTTTACAAAATCACTGCTAATATATGTACCACTTTTCCAAGAATATTGTCCCTGGAGTCCGAAAGTATGCTCAAATGGCTAAAAAGTATGCTGGTATCTCCATAGAAAATCGCAAGATTAGGAGAAAGCTATGCCCCTCACATGTAGCAGCTATTCCTCTGCTATGCGGTTGCATTTCTCAGCTAACGCCAAACAAGCAAAGGAGCAATTCTCCATTAAGGGGAGATTTGCTCCTTTGCTGTCTTTTAACTAAAGTCTATTACTTAAAGGACTGCCTGCTTAAGACCGCTCTGACTTACCCCGATCAGTTCGCCTCGGCATTCGTTCACACCAGCTTCGGTGATCTTCACCTCACAAAGTTCTCCTTGAAGTGAATCCTCTCCATCAAAGAAGACCTGCAAATAGTTGTCGCTGAATCCATGCTGGATATTGCGGCCCGGAGCTCCTTTAGGGGATCTTTCCGGAATCACACTAAGCGTCTGTCCTACAAACTTACGGGCATATGCTAATTGCATTTCTTCGGATAGATCAATCAGCTCCTGCACGCGTACATTTTTGATCTCCTCATCGATCTGATTCTCCATCCGCGCTGCAGGAGTACCTGTCCGCTTGGAATACGGGAACACATGCATCTCCGAGTAATTCACAGCCTTCATGAAATCGTAACCGGCACGGAACATCTCATCGGTCTCGCCCGGGAATCCAACGATAACGTCAGTGGTAATCCCGACATCTGGCATCGCCTGGCGGATCAATTGCATTTTGGCGTAATACTCTTCTGTTGTATATTTACGGCGCATCGCTTTCAGCATATCATTATGACCGGCTTGCAGCGGGATATGCAAATGACGGCACATTTTGGAGGAACGGTTCAGCACCTCAAGCAGCTTCTCATCGATCTGACTAGCTTCGATAGAACTGATACGAACCCGCTCTAGACCATCCACCTTATCTAGATCCCACAGCAAATCGGAAAGACGGTAATTATCAAGATCATCGCCGTAACCTCCGGTATGAATACCCGTTAGTACAAACTCCTTATACCCTGCTTCTACCAATTGATGCGCTTGAGCTACGATGCTTTTTGGATCACGACTGCGAGAAAGTCCACGCGACCATGGAATGATGCAGAAGGTGCAGAAGTTGTTACAACCATCCTGAATCTTCATAAAAGCACGCGTCCGATCCGCAAAGCCTGGCACATCCATCTCTTCGAACTCACGTGTCTTCATAATATTACGCACAGCATTGACCGGCTGACGTGAGGCTTCAATATTCTTCACATGTGTCATGATCTGATCGCGGTCCTGGTTACCGATGACAAGGTCAACTCCAGGAATATCCAGAATCTCCCCAGGAGAGGTTTGTGCGTAGCAGCCTGTTACGGCTACGATGGCCTCTGGATTACGGCGCACGGCGCGTCGGATCATTTGACGGCTTTTTTTGTCACCTGTGTTAGTTACTGTACAAGTATTAATCAGATATACATCGGCGGGACCCTCGAAATCAACCTGCTCGTAACCTTCATTTTTAAATAGCTGCCAAATGGCTTCGGTATCATAGAAATTCACTTTACAACCTAAAGTATAAAACGCTACGGATGGCATCTCTTAAGCTCCTCCCATTTCTCCAGATTCATATAATATACAAGCAGCGGCAACCATGCCCGCTGTCTCACAGCGCAGAATTCGCCGTCCTAGTCCTACGGATATTGCCCCGGCTTCTTCTGCCTTGAGGCATTCGTCCGGAGTAAAACCTCCTTCAGGACCTACCACAACCATCACTTTCACGCTAGACTGCGGTGAAAGCGATGCTAACCATGGAGCGACGCTGCTTCGAAGCTGTAAGCCTTCCTCTTTTTCATAACAGAAATAAACAGCATCATACTCACTAAAAGCCTGCAAAAGCTGCTTCCAGGACAACGGTGATCCTACAGATGGAACGATGTTCCGATGAGCCTGTTCGGCAGCTTCCTTACAAATTTTACGCCAGCGATCCAGTCGTTTGCTTTCTTTACGCTCGTCGTATTGCACTATTGTGCGTTCTGACAGAAAAGGAACAAAGCCTACAGCACCAATCTCTGTACACTTCTGAATGACAGTTTCCATCTTATCGGCTTTAGGCAAGCTCTGAGCGACTGTAATTTTAATTCGAGGTTCATGCGTCATCTCCAGGGACTCCAAAATGTTCACAGTGACTTCCCCAATTTCAATCTGCGCAATCTCTACTAATGCCTCACGGGAAACACCATCGCTAACAATGAGCTTGTCCCCTGCCTTACCACGCATCACTTTAGCGATATGACGGGCATCTTCCCCATCAATTCTCACGGTATCCGCACCAAACTGCTCCGGTGTAACGAAATATCGCTGCATCTCATCATCATCCTGTTCATAAATTCAGTAACAAATATAAACGCCTTCGGCGTCCTTATAAGGACGGTAAGCGTTTAGTCGAAAAATATAAGTCATAAAGTATAGATTGATACTTATACTTTCTTATATTTGAAGAAACGGCTTAGTCGCCCTTATATGGACGTCACCCGTTTCTTCAAGAAATATAAGGTTTGGTCAGACGAAAATTAATGATCAAATTTTGATCAAATTACATAATACAATGTTTTACAAAGGTTGAACAGACTTCATCCCTTGCCTTAGCTGCCAAAAATTCTTAGAGATAGCTGTACGAATGTTCTCGACATTTCACTAGCCCAGCCTGCGAGCGGATCAATCGTATACGTCCGTAGCCCAGGAATAAACAGAATCAATAAAAAGAGAAATACAGCCCATTGTTCAAATTGCTGTAATTTGCCGCGGATCGAACGCGGGGCGATATCTTCCACAATCCGATAGCCATCCAGTGGCGGCAGCGGAATAAGATTGAACAGAAACAGAAAGAAGTTCCATTGAATGAAGGTGCCAAAGAATAAGTATACAGCCTCGAGCATGCGATCATTCGAGATATTATCTAGAACTCCAGTTGCCGCAAGTGCACCGTATATTATAGCACCAATAATTCCTAAGAGCAGGTTACTGATTGGTCCCGCAGCTGACACGATGACTCCCATGAGACGAGGACGACTAAAGTTATCGCGGTTTACCGGAACCGGACGTGCCCAACCGAAGCCAGCAACTAGCAGCAGCAAAATACCAAAGAAATCGAAATGAACAGCAGGATTAAGCGTCATGCGGCCAAGTAATCTTGCCGTTGGGTCACCGAACTTATTCGCGAAATATGCATGACTGAATTCATGTACTGTAAAAGCAATTAAAATTGTAATGAGCAGGAAAGGAAGCTGATCTAAATCTACTCGAATTATATTTTGTAATATATCCATCTTTACCTCTTTCCGGCTGTAAACGCCACCCAATCTTCCTCACGGGATATTTCAATAATCTCAAAACCAGAAGCTTTCAGCGCGTTCGCTACAAGTCCTTCTTTATCTTTATATATACCTGAGGTAATGTAGAGGCCTCCAGGCTGAAGCGCGCGGTACACATCATCCGTAAACAATACGATGATTTCCGCCAAAATATTCGCAACTACAATTTGTACAGGCAATGTCACGCCAAGGCTGCCTTCTTGCTCTTGCTTAGCAGGAACGGCTCCTTCTAGTGAGTGACCAGGTCTAGCGGATGGCCACATCTCTCCAGCCGCTGTATCAGCTACGCCTTCCCCGCCCAGCAGCGATAGAAGATCGCTCTCTTTTACCGTTATGGATGATTCAAGCTTGTTAAGGGCTACATTCTCCCGTGCACTTTCCACAGCCACCGGATCTAAATCTAAGGCCAATACGGATTTTGCACCTAGCAGCATCGCACCTACAGCCAAAATTCCTGAACCGGTGCCGACATCGATAACTTCTTCACCGCCGCTAATATTCTTTTCAAGTGCACGGAGGCACAGAGCTGTTGTAGGGTGAGTCCCAGTACCAAATGCCATGCCAGGGTCGATCTCAATGATGGCTTCATCTAAACTCTCAGGCGTATATTTCTCCCAGGTTGGTTTAATGGTAAGACGTTTGGATACGCGTAGCGGTTTGAAATATTGCTTCCATGCATGCGCCCATTCGTCTTCATCCACAGTCTTCCAAGAAATCAACGCTTTGCCTGGATCAATCCCGTACTCATGCAATTCGGCTACCCGTGGAGTCAATTCTTCTATAACAGCATCCATATCTGTGGAATCGGCATAATACCCTTTTATGACCGCTTCCCCTTCAGGAATATCATTCAAAGGTTGGTCGTACAATTCACCGTAACGTGTATCCCGTTCTTTATTCAGTGTGCCGGATTCCTCGATAGAAACTCCACCCGCACCAGCTTCATATAAAAAATTCGAAATCATTTCCTGTGCTTCTTCTGTTGTATGTATCGTCACTTCATGCCATAACATCTTTATGTAATCCTCCTAAAAGTTTTGTGAGCATTTGCTTCATTGATTTACTTCGTGCAAAACTCGCTTCGAAAGCATTCGCTTCATAGTATAACATTTCTTATTGGTGTAACGCCAAACTACAGCTCAACGACCTGCGACGCCTCTTTACGCCTACAAAAGCAGTTGAGCGAATGATCATCCACCATCCCCGATGCCTGCATAAAAGCATAACATATTGTAGTACCCACAAACTTCATGCCTTTCTTCTTTAATGCCTTACTCATCTCATCAGACTGAGCCGTCGAAGCAGGTACTTCTGCACGAGTCTTCCAATGATTAATAGTTGGCACACCTCCGAAAAAGCTCCAGAGATACTCTGCAAAGCTGCCATATTCCTCGCAAATTCGCAAATACACACCCGCATTACGAATGATAGCATCAATTTTCAATCGATTTCTAATAATCCCTGGATCACTCATTAGCTCTGCCATTTTGGCTTCATCATAATGGACAATCTTATTCGGATCAAATCCGTCAAATACCTCTCTGAAACGCGCCCGTTTTTTTAGTACCGTGTACCAGCTCAGCCCTGCCTGCATCCCTTCCAGCATAAGCAATTCAAACAGCTTTTGGTCACCATACAGAGGCTTTCCCCACTCTTCATCATGATAGGCAATATATAGAGGATCATCATTGACCCAAGCACAGCGAGTGACTTCCATCATTTCCCCCTCCTTTAATTATTCATAGCTAAACCTTTACAACGTCTACTCACTGTATACGAAAAAAAGGGAAGAACACAAGGTTCATCCCCTAAAAAAATTATTCTATTTCCATTAATTATGCTTCTTCTAACTCTTATAACTGGATCTGCACTCTCGTTTCTTTATCCGGATCATCAGTTGTATAGTAGAACATATAGATAGTAGCTTCTGTACCTTTAAAATCCTTATACACATCAATGGCCTTGTTGTTTCCATCCCCCGCGAAATTGACGGTTAGCGGTTTACCTAGAATGCGCTCCTTTCCCAACCCGATATGTGTCTGGTTAATTCCGCCGAAGCGAGCATCTTCACTTCCAGTTTCTACATAAAGATCGGATCCCTGCATATAGTATGTCCACTTCACCGGATACCCGTTGAGTTGCTGGATAATCGTCTGTTTCTTTTGAGAGATGTTCGTTAAAAGAAGCGGTATTTTGTCATCGTTATTATTGGTAATTTTATAGCTGCCATGCTGAGTCACCTTATATTTAGCTACAAAGGTAATCGGAGTCTCTTTCGTAATTTCAAGGTCGACTGGCCGTTCGAAACGAAGCACTGTCAGCTCCGGCTCACCCTCTGGAGATCTCCATAAATTCCCCTCAAGCGTCTTGCCTGCTACTTCAAGAGCATACTTTTTATAAGGGAAGCCATTATCTATATCCTTACTTCTAACTGTGACTCGAATTTGAGTAGGCGACACAATCATATTCTCCAGCGTGTAATCAGTCTCACCTGCCTCGAGCGGCAGATTTAGACTGGTTTTTATCGTCCCGCTCTCCATCTGCTTTTTACTTAATTGAAGATCGAATGAAAGTGGTCCATTAACATCTTTTTCTTTCTTCATATATTGCAGCTGATAAGTCGTTTGACCACCGGAAACATCCTCCGCCTTAAAGTATTGCTGCGCTGTATACTCCCCTTTTTCTCCTGGTGTACCGAAAGTACCTCCAGGCAGCGAATTTATGAGCGTTTCATTTCTGTACCCGACAATATTTGGATAGGCCCATTCTTTTGCTTCTGGCTGATCAAAAATGATCGATGAAGAGAATAACATTTTCTCTTGACCTTGGGTAAACGGCTTCACCTCTATGCTGCGCATCCCCTCCTGTCCAATAGGGAAGCTCTGTGTCTCCGTCGAGTGAATATCCAGCGGCAAATCTAACGATTGTACACTAAAAGCCTGAATATCATTTGTAACTAGCTGAACATTCACGGTGTCCTTCTCTGGTGTCCATTCACTTTCGAAATAACCGTTATAAATTTGGTTCTTTTCGTCCCAGTTCAGATAATTGTACTCTCCAGAACTATTTCCCCCCTCAGTACCTTTCAGGGTCATCTCAGTCACACGCCAAGTTTCACTGTCCTGTCGTTGTCCAACATCCAATGTGAATAAGATGACCGTTCGATTCTCATCCACGATGGCGGTATGTAGTTTTAGCGTCACTCCGTCCTTTGTCACCGATTGATCCAGCTTTTGACCGAGGTTTTGTGCCAGTGCCGCCTGAATACCACCTTTTTCACGGAGCATTGTATCCCAATTATAATGAACTGCCGCATATACTGGCGCCGCCGCTAGAAGTACTGAAAACGATGAAACAAGTGCTATTTTGCTCCAGTTTCTCCCCTGTTTCTGGCTACCACTGCTCATCCGAGCGTGAAAAGATGTTGTATTTTTATGTTCAATTCTCTCCCACATGCTTTCAAAATCAGGATATGTTACACTTTGACCCTCATTTAACTGATGCTCCAGCATATTCTCCAACTTTTTCATAAGATTCGCCCTCTTTCCGTTCAATTTGAACCCCAGCCTCCAGCAAAATTCTCCGCAATACCTTTAGCCCTTTATGCAGCCTTGATTTGGTCGTCCCGAGCGGGATGGATAGTAGGTCCGATACTTCAGCCAAGCTGAAATCATGCATGTACCTAAGCGTAATTACCATCCGAAGTTTGACTGGGAGCTGGCTCAAATATTTCGCCCATTCCATTGTCGTCTCCCGCTGCTCAATCAATCGTTCTACAGGGATTTCAGGAGACTTCTTAAATAAATAAAGATTGTCTGATATTTTTTGTTGTAAAGTACGCTTCCGTTTCAAATGATTCAGGCAATGGTTGACCGTTATTTTCATAATCCAAGCCTTCAAATGCTCTACGTTCTCACGATTCGTGTGAAATACGGTAATGAACACATCCTGCGTCAAGTCCTCCGCATCCGCCGCGTCATGCACCATATAGTAGCAAGTCCGATATACATCCTTGTTGTAGGCTTCGAATAATTCCCGATTAGTCTCCAAATCTTTCTCCCTCCTTTCTTATCCGTGATATCTATATGACAACCAATCTCTGGAAAAGGTTCGTTTTTCTGAGCATAAACTATCGATGCTAGTAATAACAGATGAAAGATAGCAATTATACTCGCAACACAAAAAGCCACTCCCCATAAATCTGAGAACTGGCTTTCCTTTATATTCACGCTAACAGCATACAGAAATTAAATGATATTCATAACCTCTCGTGCTTGTGTATCTAAGTCCTGGGCTGAGGAAGAAATATTATTGAAATCATCTAAGGCTATTTGAATCTGCTGTTGACTAGCTTCTATATTTTCTTGCACCTGGTTTGTTCCTTTGGAGATCTTATTGATTTCCAGCGTAATGGCATCCACACTATCTTTCACTTGAATGATCGAATCCTGCACCATGGAAGATAGCTTCCTGACTTCTTTTGCAACCACGTCAAAACCACGCCCAAACTCCCCGGCATGTGCCGCTTCAATTGCTGCGTTAAGCGCTAACAGTTGCGTTTGCGATGCAATGTTACGAATCGTTTGTACAATTCCCTGAATCGATACCGCTTGTGTCTCCAGATTAGCTAGAGTCTGTGTATTTTCAATGGATACTTCGGCTATTTTATCGATACTCAGCAATAGTTCTTGACTACGTTCAATGCCTTTCTCGGCTCTATGATTTAAGCCGTCCGACATCTCTTGCATCCGCTGTACCACAACACTCATGTTATTTTGTCGATCCGTGATATTAGTCGCTATCTTAGATACGCCAATGACCTGTTCATGATTTTCATCAAAGACAGGCATATATGTAGCTTCCAGCCATACCGCATTTCCTTTTGCATCCATTCGTTCGATCTTATCCTGTACACTTTTTCCTGAAAAAAGATCCTGCCAGAACAGCTCATAGCCCGGGCTATTTACAAAGTGAGGAAAGCAAAACTCTTTATGATGCATCCCATACATCTCTTCTTTGTTATACCCCATCGAACTAGCAAAAACGTCATTCACATAAGCCACTCGTCGATCAAGATCAAACCTTATAATCGCTAAATTTTTTTCTAAAGATCGGACAACAAGCTCATCGGTAACTCCCTGAGAGTGTACCATTCCCATATAATAATTCCTCCTGGATATCTATAAGTTACTCGTCGCGTCATCATGAAGTATATCTGAACAATTATACGCTCTTATCACATAGAGAGAAATACATGATTCTTATTAAATTTATAAAACTTTGTTGTTAAAAAAGGCCAATGGCGAGCGAGTATTGCTCATTTCTAATAGATTGATCCCTGAAATACTTTTAAGTGATGATAATTAGGGAAAACCTCCCTATAAATACACAAATATCGAAGATTTATCTCTTTTTTAGGGAAATACTCCCTATAATCTTAAAAAATCAAGCCTTTTTCTAGTTTTAAGAGTTATTTTAGGGAGATTCTCCCTAAAAGCTCACATTTTCAGGCGCCTGGAGAAAAATACAGGGAGTTTTTCCGTAATTATTTTTAACCACAAAAACCCCAGCTGCAATTCCAGCCAAGGTTCGAACCAGTTCCCATTAAAACTTAGAAGCAATCCCTTATGTTCATCCGTCTGAAGTTTCCAATTAGCCATGAGCCTCACTGCTCATACCAACCGGTCCAGCAAACTTAGCCTCTTATATGTACAGATCCTTATTTCTTGGATCCGTAATCTCCCACTTTGATTCCCCATACTGAATCCTTCTGATGGGCAGCAGCCTCCTTTAAACTTGGAAGTCTTACATCCAGAGGACAATGCCGTTCCAAATACATCACAAAGGCCTGGCGAAGCCCAATTTCAGCATCCAGTTTATTAAGTTCGTTCGGGTGTTTCTCCATCTCGGCTAATTCTACTTCCCAACGATATAAATCGCTTGCCTCAGATCGATCCAACCGAACTTTTTCAGTCAGCTCCCGTAGCTCATGGTAGGCCTGTTTTACTTTTGAAGAGTACAGTTGCTTCTGATTCATAAAAGTTAAGAATGCGATAAGCAGTGCTAAACCTATCCATAAAATAACGTTGTCCATATTCTTCCCCCCTGCTTGGGCTATTCTCTTAATTATACACACCAGAACGCAAAAATACCCCACAATGTGAGGTATCTGCTTTAGCTTTTAGCATCTATTCTTTTTTCATAATTTCATGCAGCTGACGTTTGTCTGCTTCTTGAGCCCGGGCCTGGGCTTCGATATCCTCCAGATCTGCCTCCGCTGCTGAAAACTCTACGTCCTCTGCCTTCGCCTCGTACAGCATTTTCATCTTCTCGGTCTTTGAGAATATTTGCGAGTTCTCTCTATCCATAGTATCGATCGTCTCCCTTCTTATTAAGAAAATTATTATTCAAATCATCCCGCCTGCTTCTTCAATTAAGCGTAATGCTTGATCATGGGACTCCGAATTCAAGATCACCGTAAGTAAAATATCTCTACCCGTCGGTCCTCCATCTCCGCCATGACTCATCCCACTGGCGCTGGTATCAGCAGCAGCTAGTATGCCTGTGTGTGCACGCTCAGCAGTCATGGAGTCCATTCTGGCAACATTGCCTGTCACTGGGTTTACCCCTGAGCTAAAGCTCGTGCCTCCATATCTACTGAAGCGATCAACGGAAATTTCAATGGCCCGAAGTGCACGGAGCTTACGAGCAACACCCTCCGCTTCTTCAGGACTTTTAAAATAAGCCAAAATAGATCTTTCCGACATCTTATCCCCGCTCTCGCTTGAAATTCAGATATCTGTTGCATTCCTTTATATTGTCTTCATTTCACTTCTTTTATGCCCTTTTTTTCTCATACTCCACTTATTTACTGGGAATTCGACATTTTCCTCGACGCTTCCCAGCAATATAGTGCTAAAGTTGTATATTCGATTTGGAGTTATAGCTGTAGAATAAATTTAATTTTCATAATTTTTTACATTTTACGCTGAGGAGGAGAACTACAGATACACACTGCAATATAAAAATTCATTTGGGAGGATGAACTTATTTGAAACGTACCTTTAAACACTCTATTCAAAAATTTGGTATTGGGGCGGCGAGCTTCGGACTGGCTGTTTCTGTCCTTTTTCCATCCGCTGCATTTGCGAACTCATCCCTTGAAACATCAACTAACCTAGCTAATAATGTACAGTCTCAAAGTGTGACCCCTCATAACTACGCGGGTGTGCTTAAAGGTTCAGCACCAGTATCCGTGATCGTGGAATTAACTAATAAACCAGTCAGTGTGTATGAAAATGAGGCTAAAACTTCTTCTTTACGATCCTCAGTCTCCTTACAACGCAGTAAAATTATCTCAGAGCATAAAAGCTTTATTTCCTCTGCGCAGAAAATCGATGCCGACATCGGTTTAGAATACAGTGAAATTTTTAACGGGTATTCCATTACGTTGCCAGCCAATCAAGTAAACAAGCTGCTAGAGCTTCCGGGCGTTGTAGCTGTTTATCCAAATGATGAAGTACATGCGTTAGCAGACAGTGTTGAGGTAGCCACTTTGCCAATTACACGTTCCTATTCAGACAGTGGTAATCTTATAGGCGCGGATACACTACATGCATTAGGTTACACAGGAGAAGGAGTAAAGGTAGCCGTTGTCGATACCGGCATCGATAAAAATCACCCTTTATTAAAGGATAATTATAAGGGCGGTTACGATGCCTATGATCAGGATAATGATCCGTCAGAAACACCTCCTGATGCCAACTTCCCTCCAAAAAATGGTAGCCCATATGAAACTTCGCATGGCACTCATGTAGCCGGTACAATATTGGATGTTGCACCTGAGGTGGATTTGTACGCGTATCGCGTACTTGGCCCTTACGGTTCCGGTCCAACAGCGGTTGTAATCGCGGGTATTGAGAAAGCGGTCGCTGATGGAGCCGATATCATTAACCTCTCCCTGGGCTCTGATGTCAACCAAAGCTATTCCGCAAGTTCAATCGCGATAGACAACGCCATAAAGTCGGGCGTAAATGTTGTTGTTGCCGCCGGTAACGCTGGACCGGATGTAGGAACATTAGGCGAACCTGCTGGATCTCAACTTGCACTTAGTGTAGGTGCTTCTACTACCCCAGTGAATACCCCATTCTTTGATATTGGCGATGTTAAAAAAATTCCAGGGACATTAGCAACTTACTCCCCAGACTTAGTTGATAATATTGCTGGCAGTAAGATCGTTTACGCTGGTCTTGGCAGTCCTTCCGATTACACAAATTTGGACGTCAAAGATAAGGTAGTCCTCGTCGATCGAGGTGTGCTGAGCTTCGGAGATAAATCTCTAAATGCCAAAGCAGCTGGAGCCAAGCTTGTCCTAATTGCCAATAATGCTGCTGGTGAAATCACTCCAACCCTCGGTGCGCCCGGGATTTACATTCCTACCTACGGAATTACTCAAGCAGATGGCAAAAAGATAAAAGCTCAATTGGATGCTGCTAAAGATATCATCAGTTACTATATAGGGCTTGAAGTAAATCAGTTAGCAAACTTCAGCTCTATGGGTCCGGGGATGCCGGATTATCTAATCAAACCTGATGTTGTAGCTCCTGGAGTAAATATCAACTCCACAATTCCTAGCTGGGATGGGAATTACGAACATGCTTATGGCTTAAAAAGCGGCACCAGTATGGCAACCCCACATGTTGTAGGAGCTGTGGCTTTGCTACTGAGTGAATACTCTGATCTTAAGCCAAATGAAATTAAAGCACTGCTGATGAACAATGCTGATCCTATCTTTAACCGTGATGGGAATCCTTACTCACTGTATCAACAAGGTGCAGGTTTAATTAATCTGGAGAAATCGGTAAACGCTAAATCCATCGCTAAAGTCGGAGAGAGCTTAATTAGCGGCCTTCCTGGGACTGTAGAAATCCCTTATTACACAGGTTCCTTGTCCTTCGGCCTGCTCCCAAAAGGAGCTAGTGTAACGAAATCAGTCTATGTGGAAGACTTTAATGGGAATGAATCAACCTATACTCTTTCCACCGAATGGCTTACAGAAGCGCCTGGTGACATTAGCATTAATATTGCACCAAAAAGCATTACTTCAGGCGTAGATCATTATGCACAATTCACACTGAAGGTATCTGACACTGCAAAAGTGGGAGCATATGAAGGTATCCTGTTCCTAACCTCTGATACAGAAACTCTTCGTCTTCCCTTTAATGCACTTGTTGGGGATAAATTCAATTTAGAGCCTGTTAATCAACTTTCTTTTGAAAGTCCACAGATTTCTCCTAATGGTGATGGACGCTCAGACGACACCACCTTTACCTTCTCTGTCAATGAAGAACTGGATGGCATAAATTTCGTAGCCTCTCCAATAGATGCTCCTGCGACAGTTTTAGGTGAAGTTTATTCTATTGATGAAAAGGTCTATCGTGGCGTGTACGAGATTACAAATTGGGATGGAACGTTAACAGACCTGGAGACCTCCGCCAAGTCCACTTTAGCAGATGGCCATTACTACATCACTCCTGTGCTTCCTAATGGGCAAATGCTCGAGAATCAAAAGACCGAGTTCACAATTGATACCGAGAAGCCATTAGTTTCCGGCATCACACTTGAGGAGTATGAACGTGAAGCGCCAACTGATCCTGGTGCGGCTCAAATCAGCGGTTTTATTGATGATGATCTAATGGCCTATTATATTTCTAATACACAACCTATTGGAAACTGGTTTACCGTGTACGCCGAAGGTAAACATTATGATGGGAATACTTATAAATTTGGCGGTGTGATTGCAAATAACGGTGCTTTTTCCATTGACGTTCCTGTTAACGAGGGGCTTAATGAGTACAAAATCTATGTGGTTGATAAAGTAGGTAACGGCGCGGACGACGATGATTATGCTCAGCGACTGCTTTATAGCACAGGAGATGGTATTTTCAATGTAACTCCGTCTCTATCAGCAGCCACCATTGATGTGGGACAACCAGTAACCGTTGATCTTGGGTATTCCGTGACAGATGAGGTTTATGGCGTCTATGGGGCTTCATTCGCTGTCATTTACGATGGTTCTCTTGAAGCACCGGCGATCCAGCCAAGCGTACAACTGGCTACGTATCAAGAGGAGAATTTCTCTGGTGTTCCACTTACAGAATTCTCACAAACCTATGATCTAGAAGACGGCCGTAAACTGACACAGTATAGTGTTAATCTGTCAGGTGGAGCTTATCACGGCTCAGGCTCACTAGGCAAAATAACCTTCAAACCTACAGAAGAAGGAGCCTATTCCCTCGAGCTGTATGATGTGCAGATCTGGAATGATGCTACAACATCAACAATCCCATCTGGTGTGAGAACGGTAAGCGTAAGTGTTAAAACACCTGAAACACCGAAGCCAACACCAACTCCATCACCTGATTCGTATGTACCAACAGCAACCAATGCTCCCGCTTCTGGAATCGCATTGAAATCTGGGAAGCTAGTAGAGACTGCAGATCCAGCAGGTGGCAAGCCTTCAGCGGTGTTCAACATCTTAGACACTGCATTAGCCAATTCGATCCAGAATGCAAAAGATAAAACTTCTGTTCTTGATCTTAGCGATGTAAGCTTCAATAAATATAGCCAAGTTGTTATTTCTCTTACCCCGGCCCAAGCCGAGCAGTTAAAGAAATCGGAGAATGCACTCCGCTTAAACGGTAATGGGTTCAATGTACTTATTCCAGCCGCAACACTGCCGGATTTCATCAACAGCACTGGTTTGACCCTTACGATTAGTCTGACAGATGCGGGTAACACAGCAGTCTTAGCAGGTAGCTCGGCTGCAATAAATATCGGTTCTTCCATTCTCAATATCAAAAATGGTTGGACAACTGGAAAGCCGATCATCCTTCAGCTTAATCTAAAGGCCAGCAGTCTTCATGATGCACGAAAGACTGCCGCTTATGTAGAATCAAAGGATCATAAATGGTCCTATCTACAACCTGGCTCTATCTCTAAAGAAGGGATTCTACAGTTTAACGTTACTGGTGACGGTTCTTACAGTGCAGCATCCCGAAAAATAAGCTTTAAAGATATTGGCACACACTGGGCTCAAACCGATATCGAAGTCCTTGCTTCACATGGTATCATTGCCGGCAAAGGAGCCGATGGCAGCTTTAAGCCTGCTGACACTTTAAATCAGGCAGAGCTTCTAACACTCTTCGACCGTCTACTTGGAAAAGGTGACACTTGGAGTATTCGCATCAAAGAAAGTGGATCTCGTGATGTGCTGACTCGCGAGGAAGCAGCTCTTATCATCGCTAAGGCTCTTGGTGCTGATCTTACAGTAGCCAAGACACCTTTAAGCTTTAAGGATGCGGATAACATCGCTGCGGAGGCACGCAACGCTGTAGCCTATGCTGTAACCAAAGGTTATCTCAAAGGTGTTACTGCGGACAGCTTCAATCCACAAGGTACACTGACTCGTGCACAAGCAGCAACAATTCTGAGCCGTGTGCTTGAGGACCTACGTTCTTCGAACAACATCTAGTTGAATGATAAAAAAGCTGTTCCAATGCATATCCTGCATCGGAACAGCTTTTATTCAATTAGTCGATTAATGAAGTTAGAAATATCAGTCCCCGCGGAACGCACGCTTCACACGATCAAAGAAAGATTGCTCATGCTCATGTGTGTTTTCTCCATTTAGAGAGGCGAACTGTCGCAACAAATCTTTTTGCTCATCATTCAGCTTGCTAGGTGTCACAACAATGACTCTAACATGCTGGTCACCTTGGCCAGATCCACGTAGACGTGGAACACCTTTACCTTTAAGGCGGAAGAAAGTACCGGTCTGCGTTCCCGCAGGAATCTTCAGCTTCACTTTTTCCGTTAAGGTAGGAATCTCAATCTCATCGCCAAGTGCGGCCTGTGCAAACGTAAGTGGAACCTCGCACATAATATCATCGTTCTCACGTACGAAGAAATCATGCGATTTGACACGGATGACAATATACAAGTCTCCAGCAGGACCACCGCGTAAGCCGCCCTCGCCTTCGCCAGTCATGCGCAGCTGCGCACCGTCATCGACACCGGCAGGAATGCGTACATGAATCTTACGCTGCTTCTTAACTTTACCCTGTCCGCTACAAGTCGTACATTTTTCCTTAATAATCTTACCTGTACCACTGCAATGCGAACATGGACGACGATTACGCATCTGTCCAAGTGGTGTATTCTGTACAAATTCCTGTTGCCCACTACCATGACAAGTGGAACAAGTCTCTGGTTTAGTACCCGGTTTAGCCCCGGAGCCGTAGCAGGTATCGCAAGTTTCCGTACGTGGAATAGTGATATCAGTTTCTTTACCGAATACCGCTTCCTTGAATTCAATGGTCATCGTATACTGCAAATCCCCACCACGCTGTGGTGCGTTAGGATCACGACGTCCGCCGCCGCCAAAGAACATATCAAAGATATCGCCTAATCCTCCGAAGTCGCCACCGCCGCCTCCGAAGCCGCCCATACCTTGGTTAGGATCAATATGGCCATATTGGTCATATCTAGCTCGCTGTTGTCCGTCGCTAAGAACATCGTAAGCTTCTTTTACTTCTTTAAACTTAGCTTCAGCGTCATCTGCTTTATTCACGTCTGGGTGATACTGGCGCGCCAATTTCCGGTACGCTTTCTTCACCTCGTCGTCTGAAGCATCTCTACTGAGGCCAAGCACTTCATAATAATCGCGTTTATCTGCCACTGCTTTCACCTCCGTACATTACATACTCAAATTCCTAATTACCTGTCAAAGAAACCATTATACGATAAAACCCCAGGATCTGACCATCCAGTTCCAGCAGATGTTTATTCTTACAATATCAGAAGGCGCATTCGCGAAGAGTGTGCAAACTGATATTACAAAAGGAAAGTCAAAACACGGGATGACCCGGTTTTGACCTTCCCTTCTTAACTATATAAGAATTTATCAGTTACGCCCTATACACTTATCGTTTAAGGTTACCCTTGATTCTTATCTTCGTCAACAACCTCATAATCAGCGTCAACTACATTGTCTTTCTTAGGAGCGCCTTCAGCAGCTCCAGCGCCACCTTCAGCACCTTGCTCTGCTTGAGCAGCTTGTTCGTACAGCTTCATGGACAACTGTTGTACAATCTCAGTCAATGCTTCTGTAGCTGCATTGATTTCTTCAAGATTGTCAGTTTCAAGTGCTGCTTTCACTTTATCTTTAGCTTCGTTTGCTTTTTCAACTTCGGAAGCATCAGCTTTATCACCAAGATCTTTGATCACTTTCTCAGTGGAATACACGAGTTGGTCAGCGCTGTTCTTCGCTTCTACCAATTCTTTACGCTTACGGTCTTCCTCAGCGTGAAGCTCGGCATCCTTCATCATTTGTTCTACTTCTGCGTCGCTCAGACCGCTGGAAGAAGTGATAGTGATCTTTTGGCTCTTGTTAGTGCCTTTATCAGTTGCAGACACATTCACGATACCGTTGGCATCAATATCGAAAGAAACTTCGATTTGTGGTACGCCACGTGGTGCTGGTGGAATCTCGTTCAGCATGAAGCGTCCCAATGTTTTGTTGCCATTCGCCATTTGGCGCTCACCTTGTAGCACGTGAATCTCAACGCTAGGTTGGTTGTCAGCAAAGGTCGAGAATACTTGGGATTTACTTGTAGGAATTGTAGTGTTACGCTCGATCATCTTCGTGAACACGCCGCCTGCAGTTTCGATACCGAGGGAAAGCGGAGTTACGTCGAGCAATACAACGTCCTTAACATCACCAGTCAATACACCCGCTTGAACAGCAGCACCAAGAGCTACAACTTCATCCGGATTCACACCTTTGTGTGGATCTTTACCTGTAAGCTTCTTAATTGCATCTTGTACAGCAGGAATACGTGTAGAACCACCAACCAGAACGATTCTGGTAAGGTCTGCAGGCGTCATGCCAGCATCAGACAATGCTTGACGAGTTGGTCCCAAAGTACGTTCTACTAGACCAGCAGTAAGCTCATCAAACTTCGCACGAGTCAAGTTGATCTCCAAATGCTGAGGTACTCCGTCAACTACAGTGATGAACGGAAGAGAAATAGTAGTTGTCAGTACGCCCGACAATTCTTTCTTCGCTTTTTCAGCTGCATCTTTCAAACGTTGTACAGCAGATTTATCTTTGCTCAGATCAATGCCTTGCTCTTTCTTAAATTCGGATACCAGATAATCCATAACCACTTGGTCAAAGTCATCGCCACCAAGTTTATTGTCGCCGCTTGTAGCTTTTACTTCAAAGAATCCATCGCCCAGTTCAAGGATAGATACGTCGAACGTACCGCCACCAAGGTCATAGACAAGGATAGTTTGATCTTCGGATTTCTCCAGACCATATGCCAAAGCTGCAGCTGTTGGCTCATTCACAATACGCAAAACTTCCAAGCCTGCAATTTTACCTGCATCTTTAGTAGCTTGACGTTGGCTGTCATTGAAATAAGCAGGAACTGTGATAACTGCTTGAGTAACAGTTTGGCCAAGATATGCTTCTGCATCGGATTTCAGCTTTTGAAGAATCATTGCTGAAATTTCTTGTGGGGAATAGTCTTTACCATCGATGCTTTCTTTATGGTTAGTACCCATGTGACGTTTAACAGAGCTGATCGTACGATCAGGGTTAGTAATTGCTTGGCGTTTAGCTGTTTCACCGACGATACGCTCGCCGTCTTTCTTAAAACCTACCACCGAAGGGGTTGTACGTGCGCCCTCTGGGTTTGGAATTACAACGGCTTCGCCGCCTTCCATTACGGCAACGCAAGAGTTCGTGGTTCCTAAGTCAATACCGATAACTTTACTCACAATAATTTGCCTCCTCTAAAGGTATATGGAGCATTCGCTCAATAAAATAATGAAATATTTAAAAAATTCGATTGGTACCGATGGTGGACAGATACTGCCCGTCCTATATATACAGATTACATGCTGACTTTGACCATAGCAGGACGAAGGACTTTATCTTTCAGGAGGTATCCCTTTTGGACCTCTTCCGTTACGATACCCTCTTCGTACTCCTCGCTCTCCACCTGCATAATAGCCTGATGGTATTCAGGATTAAAAGGCTGTCCTACTGTTTCCATAGCCGTAAGTCCCTCGGACTTCAATACCCCATCTAGCTGACGGAAAATCATATTAACACCCTTCACGAAAGCTTCGGATTCTTGGTTGCTAGGAGTAGTTACTAAAGCACGCTCAAAATTGTCCAGTACTGAAAGCAATTCAGTCACGAGCTTGGAGGTGGCATATTGAGCCAACTCTTCTTTCTCCTTCTGAGTACGACGACGGAAGTTATCGAAATCAGCCTGCGCACGCAGCGCACGTCCTTGATATTCATCAGCGAGATCCTGCAGACGTTTTACCTCCGAACCTGTGTCTGAAGCACCTTCACTAATTTCTTCTGCCGTAAATGAGTCGGTTTCCGAAGCTACATCAGCCTCAGGTTCCTCATTTATCAAATCATCTTTGAATTCATTAGCATCTTGAACTTGTTCCTTTTTCAAGTTGTCTTCACCTCCTTAAAATCATTCATTAAAATCATTCACGTAATCAATGTTGACTCTGTTCACTTATACCAGTGTGCCAGCATCGCTGTCAAATCTCGGGATAAAATGCCCAAGATCCCCATCACTCTTGCATATTCCATTCGTGTCGGACCAAGGATACCAATGCTCCCCAGTGCCTGCCCATCAAGAGAATAAGTGGCGGTGATCAGACTGCAGTTAGCGAACGCTTCATGATTGTTCTCCGTCCCTATTCGGACCTGGATACCTGTGCCGCCAGTTGTAGGGGCCAGCATTTTGAGCAATGTAGGCGTCTCTTCCAGCAGATCAAGAATGCTTTTCACCTTGTCAACATCCTTGAACTCAGGCTGTGTAAGCATATTCGTCGCTCCACTAAGATAGATACGCTGCTCTTGATCACTTTCCAGCGCAATGTCTAGCACTTGCATTAATTCTTCATAATGTGAGATGTGACGCTGCATTTCCTCGCCAAGCTCGGAATACAGCCGAGTCTTCAGCTTATAGAGTGGTACATTGACCAGCTTACTATTCAGTAGGTTAACCACTTTCTCCATCTCGGAAACGGATATCTCCGGCGGAATGTTCACCGTACGGTTCTCAACTTGACCCGTACTTGTAACAATAATCGCTACAGCGGTTTTATCATCTAGTGGTAACAACTGAAAATGACGCAATGATGTATGAAAAACCTCCGGTCCCAGAAGGATGGAAGTGTAATTCGTCATATTGGAAAGAATCATCGCCGCATGTTGGATTACCTGCTCCATCGCATTCAGCTTCTCGGCAAAAAAAGCGCGGATCGTGCCCATCTCTGCCGTTTCGGCGGAATTCCACGGTACCAAATGATCCACATAATATCGGTATCCTTTATGGGAAGGTATTCTCCCCGCCGATGTATGAGGCTGCTCGAGATAACCTAAATCCTCTAGGTCAGCCATTTCATTTCGAATAGTTGCAGGGCTGTACCCTACATCACCCCGTTTAGAAATGCTGCGAGATCCTACTGGTTCTGCCGATGAAATATAATCATCTACAATTGCATTTAGTATCATTCTCTGGCGATCAGTTAACATGTTATCCCCTCCTACCCGGCTATTGGCTCCGATTCGTTAGCACTCGACTCAGATGAGTGCTAACCACTAATACAAAAATACCAAACTGACATTGACATTGTCAAGTCAGTTCAGCATCTTAAGTACTGCTATTTCATCGCAGGCATGCTGCTTTTTACAATTCACGCAATCTGTCCATACCTTTTCGGGAAAAATCTCTTTCTCAACAACTTCGAATCCGTTTCTAAGAAAGAAATCTACGGCGTAGGTTAGTGCCATGACCTTAGGAATTTTCTGGTTTCTGGCTTCCTCAACCAACTTCTCTAAAATCATTGAGCCTACACCTTTGCCCCTACCTTCGTCATTCAGACCGATCGAGCGAATCTCTACAAGATCATTCCCGAGTCTGAAGAGTGACCCACAGCCAACGAATCTGCCTCCAATTTCTGCAACAACGAATTGATCGATCTGGCGTGTCAGCGCCTGCCTGGAACGGGGCAACATGATCCCGCGCTGTGCGTATTCTTCTATCATCAGATACAACGGTTCAACATCTTCTATCACAGCATTTCTGCAAATCACCTGTGCGTCTCCTGCTGGAGACGAATGGCGGATCATTTCCGTCTTGGCAAGCACTTTAATTCACCCCTCTGTTGATAATATGAATAAATATACAACAGAGTGAATTACAATTCAAGGGGTATTTTAAAATTAAACTTCTGTCAGTGCGCCTACAAATTCTGCGAAAACATCGTTCCCGAAAAGGATCCCTTGCTTGCTGAGTCGGTAAGTCCCCTCTTCGTGCTCAAGTAGACCTGCATGCAGCATCTTATGCAAGGATTTCGCAAATACATCCTCTATCGAACGCCCAAATTGCGCTTGAAAAGCCTCATTAGAGACGCCTTCATGCATACGTAAGCCAACCATCATAAAGTCCTCCATCGCTTCTGCTTCAGTGATTGGGTATGCGTCTAATCGAGGCAGGCCTTTACGTGTTGCTTCAACATAAGGATTTACACCCTTAACATTAATATGACGCTGGCGACCCACATATCCATGTGCACCTGCTCCAAGACCATAATAATCTTCATTACGCCAGTAAGTGATATTGTGACGACTCTCCATACCTGGTTTTGCGAAGTTACTGATTTCGTATTGGTTATAGCCCGCTTCCTTCATAGATGACATCAACAAGAGGTACATTTGCAGCTCATCTTCTTCATTAGGAAGAGGAAGTTTGTTCTTATTAAATAGGGTGTGAAAAAGAGTGTTCTCCTCCACCTTCAAGCTGTAAATAGAATAGTGGGGTAAATCAAGCTCCAAGGCCTTACGAATACTTTCGCCCAGCATCTCTACAGTTTGGTTCGGCAAACCAAACATAAGGTCAACCGACAGGTTGTTAAGACCAACTGCACGAGCATTCTCCAAGCTGCGGTATACATCGTCAACATTATGAATCCGGCCAATGCCCGTAAGGAGTTCGTTCTGAAACGCCTGAACACCAAAGCTCACCCGATTCACGCCGCCTTCTTTCATAACCGTCAACTTATCTATATCCGTAGTTCCCGGATTTGCTTCCATAGAGAACTCGATATCTTTATCCCAATTTGGGAAATGTGTCCGAACTGATTTTAGAAAATAAGCCATCTCATCCGGCTTCAGTACTGTTGGGGTACCACCGCCAACAAAGATCGTTTTGATAACACCCGGAGGAGTGTTCTTGACGGTCAGCTCCATTTCTCGATCCAAAGCCTCCAGATAATCCATAACCGGCTGATCCTTGAGAACGTAGGAATTAAAATCACAATAAAAGCACTTATTGGTACAAAAAGGAATATGAATGTATACGGCCTCAGGGGGACGGCCATTAGTATTCGTGGTCATTAGCTGTCTCCTTTATATAAAAATATCGTTTGACTAGTGTAATCTAAAAAACAAGAAAAGGGAAGCCTGACGGCTTCCCTCCAAGGGCGATCATTTAGAATTAGTATATCCGCATTTCCACGAGTTCTGCACGTTCTCCTCCGTTAGTTTCATGAACAACGATCCGAACAGCGTCCGTAAGGACAGGCTTCTCTAAACGATGTACGTTCTTCCGGCGATGATTGTCTTTGACGCGGAACATGACTTGCCACACGCCATCAATGAGCAACTCTACATCGTAAGCCTTTACTAGTTCAGGAATCACTAGAAATGGCGTTTCATGGTGATGTAAGTTGATAAGATCCTCATTAACATCATCGTTAAAGGTAAAATGAATTTCAGAGACTGAAGCAGCATCCGGGAGACGCGCCTCTACCCACTCCGTTCTACCAGCAGTCATCGGCTCAGAAACCCAGCTATGTGGCCCAGCAAAAGGTCGAACATACCCGTCAGTGACTTTGGATGCAGCATATGCGGATGTTTCTACCGCAAAACAGAAATGCCTGCGTACTAGCTGTTTCATGCTCCACTCCATCACCGGCTGATCTGGCTGATGATCCTCCAGCGCTGAATCAACTACAGGTTTAACGCCTCGCTCAAATGTAATAACACCTGTGATTGGAGTTTCTGAAATATGCAATTGAATATGCTCATTAGCTCGAATAATAGCGAAGATATTACATGCGCCGATTGAACTCCACTGCTCCTCTTGTACCGGAACATCAATCCATTGCTGCTCTCCAGCTTGTACTAATACAACATCAACCTGTCTAGACTCTGCTGGAACGTAATTTTCCGCACGCCCAGTCGTCCATAGCTCAACGGTCAACTCTGACTGAATACTTGCTGACACAAGCAGCTTCAACCCAAGGATATTTCCTTCAACCGGAAACAAAATTCCTACGTCATGAGAAAGCTCATAAGCTTCAGCTGGACGATCCAGTAATATGCCTTTCATCGTACTGGACGCATGAATCTCACTATTTCTTGCGAGGTCTAGCGGATCTTCGTTACGCAATCCAATAATCGAAGCATCTTGCTTTAACATCACCTGTTGCAATTCATACATATGCTGCTTGCGAATTTCACGAGGGGTTACACCTTTGATGACGGATAATGCTGCACCTGTTCCAGCCGCTTCACCCATGATCGCACAGGTTGCCATGACGCGTGTTGTTCCAAAAGCCACATGAGATGCGCTGATATTCCGACCCGCGAAGAGTAGATTTCGCACATTTTTCGAATAGAGCGAACTAAATGGAATATGATAAATCCCATCCGCATGCAGATGTTTCGAGCCGCTCTCTTCTGCGTACATCCCTTGCGGTGGATGCAGATCAATCGACCATCCTCCGAATCCAATCCGGTCTTCAAATTCACGCTGCGCAAGAATATCATTTTGCGTTAAGATCGTATCGCCAACAAACCGTCTGTATTCACGTTTACCCGGAATTGAGCCAACCCACTCCAGCGTCATAGTTTCGGCATCAAAATGACCTGAGTTTTTAATGTAATCCCAAATCCCATAAATAACAGAGGATAGCTCATCACGTATACGTTCATTCTCATCCACTGTATCAAGCTCACCGCCCCACTCAATCCACCAGTAGTGACAGCCTGAATCTCCACTCCGAATGACCCGACGGATCGGAATCGACGTTGTTGTAATATCCTTCGCGAACGATGGAGCAACATAACGTACCGGTTTTCCTGTATCCTGTGTATAAAACAATAATGTACTGCCTAATGTAATATTATCAGGCACTTCAGGTGCCCATTCCTCATTAAATTCATGCCAGGCTTCACGTCCTAATCGGAAATCAGCTCCTGCTAGGAAGCCAACCAAACCATCGCCCGTGCAATCGATGAACGCCTCACTCTTGAACGTAATCAACCGCTCAGATCCCATCATCCAACCAATCACACTGCGAATCGTCCGATCCTCTGCCTCACCTTCCGCTTCCACTTCGCGTACATCGGTATTTAGGAACAGGCTTATATTCGACTCTGCCTTCACGGCTTCGAGTAAGGTTAGATCCCATAAGTATGGATTTCCCTCCGGGTTCCGGTATTGATTCTCGATGAATAACTCACCCATAATGCCTGTCTCACGTGCATATCGATTTACACCATGTCCTGTTGCACCACATACCCATACCCGAACCTCTGAACTCGAGTTACCACCAAGTACAGGACGATTCTGCACTAGTGCTACCTTTAACCCTAGGCGCGCTGCAGCGATCGCCGCGTTCATTCCTGCAAGTCCACCCCCGATCACTGTTACATCGGATTTAACCGTTTCTGTTCTCATGTCAGTATCCCTCCTATAGTTAGCCTTTCACAGCCGAACTTGAAATCCCTTGAATAATGTATTTCTGACCCACAAAGAAGATAATAATCATTGGAATAATCGCAGCCGATGAAGCAGCCATCATCCCGTTGTAGTCCACATTGTTCTCAAGAATAAAATTCTGCAATCCAAGCGGAATGGTATATAGTTTAGGGCTTTGCAAGAATACAAGCGCATTCTCATAATCATTCCATTGCCAGGAGAAATCGAGAATAGCAAACGTTGCTATTGCTGGCTTCGCTAATGGCAGAATTAAGCGGAAAAATATCTTATAATGCCCCGCCCCATCCAAAAAAGCAGATTCCGTAATTTCCTTAGGAATGCTCATAAAGAACTGCCGAAGCATAAATACACCGAAGATCGAGAACATGGCGGGTAAGATCAGCGCCCAATGCGTATTGTAAATCCCAACCCAGTTAAACATGATAAACTTTGGAACAAAAAGCACCTGAGGTGGAACCATCATCATGGATAAATATATGACAAATAGTCCATCTCGACCTTTGAACGAAGTACGTGAAAATCCGTAAGCGGCAAGGGCAGATAGAAACACAGCCCCCACAGTTCCAATAATTGAAATCTTAAGTGAATTTAAATAATACGGAACAAAATCATGACTTCCTGTCCACACCCGAATATGATTGCTCCAGTTGAGAGATGAAGGCAGCCATTTGTTAAACACCTCGGCAGGTGTCTGAAAGGATGTGCTGAGCATCCATAGGAAAGGCACAATCATAAATAGTCCTAGAACAAACATGATGATCGTTACTGGCAGTTTCACCTTCATGTTTCCTGCTTTTTCATTCATACCGCCTGCTCCTTTAAATTATGGTTTCGGGGCCCCCCGCAAAGCTTCACTTTGTGGGATCATTTAGTAATGAACCCAGCGCTTTTGGCCGATCCACTGAATGACTGTAATGACGAGAATGACGGCGAACAAGAACCATGAAATGGCTGAAGCGTATCCCATATCGTAATAACTGAATGCTGTTTTATAAACGAATAGTGATAAGACCGTCGTACTTCCGCTAGGACCTCCAGCCGTAATGGCTTGAATAATCGAGAACGATTTCATCGTCATAATTAATCCGGTAATCATTAATAAGAAAGTTGTGGGACTAACAAGAGGCCATACAATTTTCCATGTTGTTTTGAATGTGCTTGCACCATCGATCCGGGCAGCTTCCAGCTGTTCTGTCGAAATTTCCTGTAATGCAGCTAAATATATGATCATATTGTAGCCAAGCATCAGCCAGATTTGTACGATATCAATGGCATACATTGCGGTTTCCGTATCCGCAAACCATCCTGGCGGCGATGTTATGCCAATCCAGCGAAGCATTTCATTGATGGGTCCCTGTGAGGGCTGAAATAGCAGCATCCAGACAAATGCAACGGCTACTCCACTGGAGATATACGGTAGGAAGAACATTCCACGTAATACGCCTTTAAGATACACACTGCGGTTTAGAAATAGCGCTACAATAAAAGCGAGCACCATCGATACTGGAACCGATATCAGGAATATCACCGTATATTTGATCGAGGCATAGAAATTATCGTCATGGAACAACCGTTTGAGATTATCCAGCCCAGTAAATTGCCAGTTCGGATTTGAAAATTGATAATTCGTAAACATGAGAACAAAGGAATAGATTGCAGGGATAATAAAGAATAAGAGAATACCAATCATATTCGGAAGAATAAAGGTCATGCCGATCCAGCCTTGTCTGTCCATCCAGCTTCTCCGCTTCACGGTATCGCCGCCTTTCGTATGCTGAAAAATGGGTACACGAAAGAGAAGAACGAAGAAATCTTCCTTCTTCTCTTTTGTGTGCTAATATTTTCTTATTTCAATAACTGTTGCGAACGGGTTTGCATATTTTTCATTGTGGTATCAATATCTTGCTTATTTAAGAAGTATTTTTCATACTCTTCTTTACGTGCATCAACAGCTTGCTGGGGTACATTTAGCTGGAAGGATGGGAATTTGCCGAATACAATATTATTCATTGAATCTGTATCATATTTGCCCTCTACACCTTTCAAGAGAAGGCTCATCGCTTCCTTACTGTCTACACTCTTAGAGGCTGGAATACGACCACCGCTTGCCATTGGCAGCATACCGCCATCCGCATACCATTTTGCGAACTCCCAAGCTGCGTCTTGATTTATCGACTTAGCGCTTACAGAAAGAACGTCACCCACACCGCCCGGGTATTTATAGTCGGTTTGATCTTTATTCACTCTTGGAATAGCAGCGAACGCGGTTTTGAAGTCATGAGGATAATCCTTCAGATTGTTCGCATTTCGGAAAATAAACTCACCCGCTGATAGCATTGCAGTTTGTCCTTGCAGGAACATTGTGTCAACTGGCATTTTACTCGTTAATTGCTCTCCATATTCAGGTGTAGATTTATCCACGAACATCATGTTATGCAATATTTCCAATTGCTGTTTCCAGAGATCATTACCAAAATTCGAGGTACCATCCGTCTGTTTTACACCCATTCCAGCAAGCGTACCGTCCATCGTTGCTGTGAAGGAGGATTCTGCCTGCAATAGTCCGTACACATCAGGCTTCGTTAACTTCTTCGCATACTCCTCAAGATCCGACCAAGTCCAGTCCACTGCAGGTATCGGTAAGCCTGCTGCATCCAGCATGTCTTTGTTTAACCACACGAACGACATATTCTTCTTCGTTGGCATGCCATAGTATTTATCATTGATTTTCCACAACGCCGCATCCTGACCTATTTGGCTATCGATATCATAATCTGTCTTTGCACTTAGTTCTAAAGCAACGCCTGCATCTACACGCTTCTGTAAATGGGGAAGATCGTAGTTCATATAGAGATCTGCGTTTTGATTGGTCATCAACGCTGTGTCCAGCTTTAAGTTTCCAGCATCATCATTTACATAACGTATATACTCGACCTGAATATCTGGATTTTCTTTATTCCAGTTATCAATTACAGTTTGAGGTCCGGCTTCTGCTGGAACTGCTCCCCACAGGGTAAGCTTTATTTTCTCCTTTGTGGAATGACCGTTCGTACTGCCCTGTACATCATTACTTCCGCTACTACCACAACCAGCCAGCATCGTACCTGCTAATAAGACAGAAAGCACTACAGGATACCATTTTTTCTTCATCGCTATCTTCCCCCTTGGAAGGATTATGTGTTGTGCTCTACGTCTATAACTTTATCATCAGAGCGGATTCTGGGGGATGAACTACATTTGGGAAACTATAGAACGTTTTTTGGTTCTTTGCGGAATTCATTTGGTGTGACGCCAGACCACTTTTTGAAAATTTTAATAAAATAGTTATCATTCTCAAAGCCCACCTGCTGCCCAATCTCACTAATCGTTAGCTTCGTCTCTGCAAGCAGCATTTTCCCAGCCTGAATACGCCGCTCTTGAATATAATTCGTCAACGTTTTCCCTGTCTTTTTCTTGAATAAGTCACTTATATAGCTGGCATCCATTCGTATCAGCTCTGACATGGATTTGAGCGAGATGTCCTCAGAATAATGCTCTTCAATATAAGCTATAATTTTGTTCATCTCCACATGGTCTGTCGGTCCCGTTTGCTGCTTCTCAGGAAACCATTTATCGGCCTTCTTCATCTTCACCATTCGCTCCAGCTCGGCATGAACCTTACCCATGGTCTGCTTCAAACCTTGGAGATCTAAAGATAGCTTAAGAATGTAGTCCGAAGCTCCAAATACGAGCGCTTGCCGGGCGTATTCAAATTCACTCAATGCGGTCAACATGACAAATCGGCAGTCGAAGCCTTCCTCTCGCGCAACTTGAAGGAGTTTCACCCCATCCATCACTGGCATATTGATATCCGTCACTACCACATCAGGTCGAAGCTCACGAATCATCTGCAAGCCTACTTCACCATTCTCCGCCTCACCTATAATTTCAAAAGGGATTCCAGCCTTTAAGAATAACTTCCGTATACTTTTAACCGCAGGTTGTTCATCATCCACAATTAACGTTCTCCACATATGAGCTTACCTCCATCGTAAGGTTTTGAAATAAGAAGTGGAAAATGGATAGTCACTTCAGTTCCTGTGTCTGATGACATAATGTCCATACCTGTCCGTTGATTCTTGAACAACAGCTCTAAGCTCTCCCTAATATTCTGAACACCGATTCCTTTACGTTTCCGCGTAGCCTTATTCAGCTGTGCTCTTTCTATCCCCATGCCGTTATCTTTAACCTGCAGATACAGCTGTTGTCCAGTCACCTTAGCGGAAATATCAATTCTCCCTTGTTTCACAGACTGACCGAAGCCGTGAATCAAGCTATTTTCAATTAAGGGCTGAAGACAGAATTTAGGGATTAATGCGTATTGTAGCTCCTCGTTGATATCATATTGAATTTCAATCCCATGTCCGAAGCGTTGCCGCTGAATCTCCATGTACGATTCAATCAGTACGATCTCATCCTTTAACAGGATTAAATCCACTTCAGTATTTAATGTCGTTTCCAATATTTTGCCTAGTGCAACACAAATTTCATAAATTTCATCATCATCTTTATCCAAAGCGATGCTCTTTATCGTATTCAATGTATTAAGGAGAAAATGCGGATTCATCTGCGAGAGCAACACCTGAAATCGAACGAATTGCTTCTGTTTTTCTTCAAGCTGAAGACGCTGTAATAGCTCATTTAAATCATTAATCATTATATTGAAGCTCTGGGTCAGCGCAAGAATTTCTCCCCGCCCTTGCTCGGGTAATTTCATTTTAAGATTCGTTTTAGCGGTCATTTCCATCTTCTTCTGCAGCTTCTTAAGCGGTACTGTAATCGTTGATGATATGAAATAAGTTAGCAGAACGAATAGCAGTAGTATGACTCCGAATACAGCAAAAAATCGTTGCTTCTGCTTATACACCTCAAGAAATAGCTGTGCTAGCTGTACCTTTTTAACGACATAACCATTCAACTCTTCGATGTAGCTGTACGTGTATAAGCTTTTCTCCTTCGGGTCGATGATCGATGCAGCACGCGCTGTCTGCTGTTGGCTGGTACTCTTCACAATACTCTGCGCAGTATCAGGAGAAAAGGTCTCGTCCCTATTCGGATTAAGCATCACTCTCCCTAAGGCATCGAGCAGAAAAAAGGACCCTTCCTGTCTACTCCCTAAGGCCGATTTAGTGAACCACTCCTCATAATCGATACTCAGTCTTGCATAGGCATAAATATTCAAGGCATTGTCACGCATAACCTCATAAAGACTAAGCATTTTATTACTTGTTGTACTTTCCCGAACAACATTATTCCTGTCATTCGGATTCCATATATATCGATTTGACCCTTCTTGCTTCAACGCTTGAACCCAATCCTCTGATTGAATTTCGTCATAGCTCAAGGTGTCCTTCGGCATAAAAGAAGTGTATGCGTTTCCATGAAGGTCGATTAAAGTATAATAAACCGTCGCTCCACTCATGAAGAATGTATTTTCAATCGCTCCAAACTTGCTTTCAACGAGCTTTTTTCTCGTGATTTCGTCAGATTGCTCAGGATTCTTCATTATCGATAAGATCGTCGTATCTTGTTCGAGTAATAACCCTGTTTTCATAACGAGACTCATGAGATCGACAAAACCATTCTTAATGCCAATCAACTGCTCCATGTTTTTCGTTTCCGCGTTATCCTGCAGCATTTGTTCTGTTTCTTTGAAGTTATACAGAACGAGTACCGCAATGGGTGTTAATACCAATAGTAAAAAAGCTAGCAAAATCCGATTCTTAAAGGTACTAGGTGTAAGTCTCAAATATAATCGTTTCAAACGAGGACTCCCCTTACTTTGTATATGCTCACAATCCTTCCACCCTATTGTAATCTTCTCCTGCTCAAAAAAATAGAGCCGGGATATTCTCCCGGCTCTACCTAATTTCTACTCGTCGATCTTCAGTACTGCCATGAATGCTTCTTGTGGTACCTCTACGCTACCTACTTGCTTCATGCGTTTCTTACCTTCTTTTTGTTTCTCTAGCAGCTTCCGCTTACGCGAAATATCACCGCCGTAACATTTTGCAAGTACGTTTTTGCGCATCGCCTTAACGGTTTCACGCGCAACCACCTTCGTACCCACAGAGGCTTGAATCGGCACTTCGAACATTTGACGAGGGATAATCCCACGTAGTTTCTCACAAATGATACGTCCGCGGTTGTATGCACGGTCACGGTGAACGATAAAGGACAAAGCATCAACCTGCTCATTGTTAAGCAAGATATCCATCTTGACCAGATTCGAACGACGGTACCCGCAAATTTCATAGTCGTAGGATGCGTAACCTTTTGTACCTGATTTCAACTGATCAAAGAAATCATAAACGATTTCAGACAGTGGAATCTCGTAGGTAATCGTTACACGATTAGTATCAAGATACTCCATATTTACGAACTCGCCACGTTTGTTCTGGCACAGCTCCATTACGGTACCTACAAAGTCGTTAGGCACGATAATTGCTGCTTTAACATATGGCTCTTCAATGTAGTCAATCGTTCCGATTTCCGGATAATGTGACGGGTTATCGATTTGAATCATTTCGCCATTGGTCAGCATAATTCGATAAATAACACTCGGTGCTGTTGTAATTAGCGGCAAATTGAACTCCCGCTCAATCCGCTCTTGAATGATCTCCATATGCAAGAGTCCAAGGAATCCGCAACGGAAACCAAATCCAAGCGCGCTCGAGCTTTCCGGCTCAAAGCTTAGCGAAGCATCATTAAGCTGGAGCTTCTCCAGTGCCTCACGAAGATCGTTATAATCGGAGGTCTCAATCGGATACAAACCGCAATATACCATCGGGTTGATCTTACGGTAACCTGGAAGCGGCTCAGCAGTAGGATTCTTTGCGTCAGTGACAGTATCACCGACACGGGTATCTCCAACATGCTTGATCCCAGCAACGATAAATCCAACATCCCCGATGTTCAATTCATCGACAATGGTCATACGCGGCATAAATGCGCCAACTTCAATAACCTCGAAGGTCTTCTCAGTTGCCATCATCTTAATCTTCGATCCCGCACGGATCTTCCCGTCCATTACGCGTACATAGACGATAACGCCTTTGTATGGATCGTAATGTGAGTCAAAGATCAACGCTTTAAGCGGCTCTTCTGAATTACCGGATGGCGCAGGAACCTGCTTCACCACCTGCTCCAGAATTTCCTTGATCCCGATACCGGCTTTGGCAGATGCCATAACCGCTTCACTGGTATCCAGCCCGATAACATCCTCAATCTCCTGCTTTACCCGGTCAGGGTCAGCGTTTGGCAAATCAATTTTGTTGAGCACAGGTAGGATTTCCAGGTTATTATCCAGTGCTAAATACACATTGGCCAATGTCTGCGCTTCAATTCCTTGAGCCGCATCCACGACCAAGAGTGCGCCTTCACATGCTGCAAGACTGCGGGAAACTTCATAGGTGAAATCGACGTGTCCCGGTGTATCAATCAAGTTGAGATAATACTCTACACCATCGTCTGCACGATAGGTTAAACGCACGGCTTGCAGCTTTATTGTGATACCACGTTCGCGCTCCAGATCCATCTGATCGAGTACCTGTTCCTGCATTTCACGCGTGGTTAGTGCCCCCGTGTATTCCAAAATGCGGTCAGCTAGTGTCGATTTACCATGGTCTATATGTGCAATAATCGAGAAATTGCGAATTTGTTGTTGTCTTTTCTGAACGTCAGTCATTCCTTACCCCCACAGACAGCCTGATATTAATCCACTTATTATAACAGTACAAGCTTACTCCATCAATCCCGCCCTTACGTAAAACAGAAGAAACAGCTATTCACGTACCCGTGAAATAACTGTTTCTCCTGAAATCATTGTGATTCTTCCGCTGAATCGAACAATGAAACTACCCAGCGTATGCCCTTCTGAGAAGCCTGCTGCAGAAGGCCTGCCGTTTTATCCGCTATCACATCGACTGTCGGCTTTTGTTCCTCAGGAATCAGAATCTGCTCCGGAGTTTTCGTATTGTACCCATCTACCACCTGCTGAGGAAGATCTGTAGTTGGCGCAGAATTGCTATTCTGAGGCAATGGAGATACAGGCGTATATGCACCTGTGATAGGGTCGATCACCATTGGAACATACACATAAGTCTGCCCACCTTGTGTAACCCCATTCTTAATCGGCTGTGATTGCATGCCCGTCACTTGACTGGTTGGCGTAGTCGATAGGTCGGTCCAGCCTGGTAGCAGCTTAGAGACGGTTGCCCCTCCGCTGCCACTGAACTGCATACCTAACAGTATGCCGACCCCTGCCCAAATACCGACCATAACCAGTTTTTTACCGAAACGAGACATGTAAGCCACTCCTTTTTAAATACTTGGTAATAAGGCTGTTTATTCTAATTAAATGTCTTTAGCTTAAGAAGCTCCGTTCGACTTTTGAGGTACTGTAGCATTGGTTTGTCCCTTGCTCTCTTGGGTTGTGGGATTCGTCGCCTTGCCAGCTGCGTTTACCTTCTCCGAGTCATGACTGCTCCAATACACATCCGCAATAGCATCTGCCAAAATATCAGCCGTACGCTTTAATTCCTCTGCTGTATTATCAATACCGCCCACTTCAATCAAGACACTATTAGGTGAGAGGGTTTGGTTGTACTCCCCGTTGTTTCCTTTACCCGCAGCTTTTCCCCATATTCCGCGAGATATTCCTGGGTAACTCTTTTCAATCGTTTGATGAATCTTGTTCGCAAACTCTTCGTTCTTCTTCCAATCTTTATTCGCATGTCCAATAATAAAATACACCTGAGCGTAACTTTTCCCATCAATCACTGCAGTTGTTTTGCCATGACGCTGCGAGTCGCGGTGAATGTCGATAAGTTCACTCATTTCTTGATTTGAGCTCATCGCAGATTTAATCAGCATTCGAGAGTATTTATAGGAAAAATTCCAGTTATAGTCGGCAATTTTTGTTAGAAAATCTTCTTTGGCATGAACTGTACCAATCCCGCGTTGTTCCAATCTTTTCGTAATATATGATCCTACCAGCATTACATTTTTAGATGAAACTGCAGAGCTTGGATTTTCGTTCGCTACTCCTAGTAGAGGGTTATAGGCCTCCCGAGGATGTGAATGATAGATAAGGATCCGTTTAACTGAGGTGTTCTCGGTATTATCTGTCTCGCTTTGCGGATCACTCTTATCCGTACCTCCCGCAGCTCCTGATGGCTCAGGAGACGGAGCTATCGTCGCTTCAGGCTGCTGTGCTGGAGTATCTTCGGGCTTGTCCACTTCGTCTGGAACCGATGGATCAACCTCTTCCCCTCCACCCTCAGCCAGTTCATCCGTTCCCGGATGATAATCAACAGGAGCTCCTGTTGAGCCACCCGAGCCTTTTCGCAAAAGAAATGGATCATCCGCTGCCAAGCCTGGCACTTCACGAGAAACTAGACTCTTCGGATCACTTGGATTCACACTGGTCAGTAATTGAAATACAAAGGAAGTTACTTTTTCACCTGAAAAAGCAGAAGGCTCTTTACCCTGCGGTAAATGGGGTACCTCCATCCCTAACAGCTCCATGAAAAATCCACTCGATAGGGAGGCCGCAAGCCCCTTCATAGATGGAATGGGTGAAGAGTTCAACTTCTGTCCGGCCAATCCACCAGCGCCAAGCAGCATAAAAAATACTAGCGAACCTCCGGCCAACAGCAGCATCGTTCTTCCCAGCGATAAAGCATCCAGCACTCTTCCACGTAAACGGCCGATGTTCCAAAGCTGAAACCATTTTTTATTCATTATATTTATGTCCTCCTCCAGCCCTCTGTAATCTCTTATACTCCAAATCTATGAGTGAAAGAGAAATAGTAGAACCCTAAATGAGAGAATAGACATAGAGTCCGGCGAGATACTGTATATCAGCATCCCGCCGGACTTGTGCTAGCTATGATTCAATTAGTGGGTATAAGCGCCGACATTCTCAGGATCGACCGCATCATGCAGGGCCGCGTTCAGACCACTGGCTACAATATTGGCGATGCCTTCAATAAATTCATCGATTTCCTTAGGTGTAACGATCAAATCATGTCCTAGTGGCTCAAGCACTTCCTTCACTAGTGACAATCGTTCCTGCTCAGAAATATCGTCTAGCATCCCCATAATTTCCTTGGTGTGACCAGCTCCTTGCCCGAAATGATTCTTCATCATCTCCAGTACATTATTTACAATGGTAGAAGCATAGCAAACTGTAGGAACACCGATAGCAATACAAGGAACACCCAGAATTTCCTGCGTCAATCCGCGCCGTTTATTGCCAATTCCCGAACCGGGGTGGATACCGATGTCGGCAATTTGAATCGTCGTATTGATCCGTTCCAGCGAACGGGATGCCAGCGCATCAATGGCAATAATAAGATCCGGCTTTGTACGATCCACGATCCCCTGTACAACCTCACTCGACTCGATACCCGTCAACCCTAACACCCCGGGAGCAATAGCACTTACCTTACGGTAGCCTGGAGAGACCTGATCCGGCACGAGCTCATAAAATTGCCGAGTAATGAGCGCATTCTCCACCACTAGCGGTCCCAATGAATCTGGAGTCACATTCCAGTTTCCCAATCCAACGATCAGTACAGATGCATCCTTACCAATCCCAATCCTAGTCAGGAAGTCCTCGAATTCGCGAGCAAAGACTTCAGCTACTTTTTGCTGCAAGCCAGTATCTCCATTGCGCAATGCTGGTACCTCAAGCGTGACATAATTCCCAATCGCGCGACCTATCGCCTGTGATCCTGCAGCGTTAGCCACACCAAGCCGGGTAACTTTTATCCCATCAGACTCTTCCACTTCTTCGTTTACACCAGGGATTGGCGTCCTTTGTGGCCCTTGAGCCATTTCCTTTGCCTCTAACGCCAAGTCCGTGCGTACCGAATATAGCTGCAGATCCGGTTCCATTGTTCCAGCCTCCTAAAAGTTTTGTGAGTAGACACTTCTTTGAGTTACTTCGGACAAAACTCACATCGAAAGCGATACTTAGTTTTGTGAGCATCGCTCCATTGAATTACTTCGAGCAAAACTTGCTTCGAAAGCGATACTTAGTTTTGTGAGCAGACACTTCTTTGAGTTACTTCTAACAAAAACTCAAATTGCAAGCTTCTGCCTATGCTCTTTTGTCGATAGTGTGCGAGAGAAAGCCCTTGTTTATGCAGGTTAAAATGGTTTAATTTGAAAGCTTTAAGTATTGCTTTTTACTACCGGTCATGCTAAACTATTTTAAGTTGTGAATCATTTGATAATGATTTCGAATGTCTTACAGGAGGTGAATGCAATGCCAAATATTAAATCCGCGGTTAAACGCGTAAACACGAACGAAAAACGCCGTGCACTGAACGCTTCCCAAAAATCCGCGCTTCGTACAGCTGTGAAAACTGCTGATGTAGCACTGACAGGTACGGAAGTTGAAACTGCTCAAGCTGCTTTCCAAGCTGCTTCCAAAAAGCTGGACAAGGCCGTAACTAAAGGTCTGGTTCATAAAAATGCGGCTGCCCGCAAAAAATCCCGCTTGGCGAAGAAATTGAACGCTCTTAAGGCTCAAGCCTAGGACGACATTCATAATGAGCAATTGAAGAACCTGACCGCTATGTTTCATACGGTTGGGTTTTTTTGTGCCTACTATACTAAAAATATAAGTAATAGTTTCCTTTAGACGTTAGTTGAATGAAAAAAACCACCTTAGAAAGGTAGTTTTCTTAAATGATCAACTTTTCTCTTTTATATAAGTTACTTTCATTCCGATTAGGTATTTTTCATAGATGGATCATCTCCATATACTTTTTCCACTGCTTAGTTCAAGTACCTAGCCGCAACATAAACAACTCCAGACCAAGCACTTTATCTATAGCTCCTGTCTTCATCTTATAATCCAGATCAGCTAGTGCACTTAAAATTTGCCGCAGACGTTCACTTGAGAACTTGTGGGCCTGCTCCCCTGCAAGCTTTACTGCATAAGGATGAAGTCCAATCTGAGAGGCAATCTGACCTTGCGAATAACTATGTGCTGATAAATCCTTCACCTGCAAAATAATTCGGAACTGCCGCGCAACCAGCGCAGCAATCTTAATGGGTTCTTCCCGCTGCTTCAACAGCTCATACAGCGTATCAAGCGCCTTATCTAGACGAAGATTAGCGATGTCCTCTACAAGCGTAAACACATTTTGTTCCGTTCCTCGATGTACCAGACTTTCTACTGCTTCTGCGTCTACGGTTCCGCCCTTACCAGCGAACAAACATAGCTTGTCCATTTCCGCGGATAAGCCCTGCAAACCTGTCCCGGCATTAGTGATAAGAATCTCTGCGGTGCCAGGTGCCATCGTACACCCTCGCTCACGAATCCCTTTCTCTACCCAGCGCAGCAGTTCTTCTGCCCCTAGCGGGTTGAAAGCTAATACTGTACCCGCCGTTTTAACAGTCTTCACAATTTTCTTACGCTCGTCCAGCTTGTCACTATTCACCATAAAGACGATCACACTGAAATCTACAGGATGCTGCAAATAATCACTTAAAATATCTATACGATGCTCAAGTTTGGCATTTTCTTTTCCCGCTGTAAATAACGATGCGTCCCGCACCAGCAATAATTTACGTTCTACCATAAAAGGTACAGTCTCAGCTTCTTCTACCACAGCCTGCACCGGCGTCTCAGAGAGATCAAAGGGAATAACCGCAAAATCGCGATCCTCTTTGGCAATCAGCTGGTCTTCCAGCAATGCCGCGAATTCATTCATTCGAAATTTTTCACTGCCGTACAAAAGGTACAGCGGTGAGATTTTCCCTTGTTTGATTTCTTTTATCGCCGTTTTGGCATCCATTCCGCCACTTCCTTTTCCATTCATCTAGCCCAATTTGCCCAGATTCCTATTGTAGCAAAAAAAACGACATAAATGCACATGCAAAAACGGAGAAACTCTGGCAGCCATGGCCAAAGCCCCTCCGTTTAAGCGGCGCATCTATATAAACGCCGGAGTGAGAAGCCCTAGAAACTTCCCATCCGACGGTCATACCGATGTTCTTCAAATCCTATACTTTCTAGTTCCTGTCCGGTTGCTATAGTATATTCTGAAACTTCGAAAAATGTTCCAGCCTCAATTTAATTTGTTGACGTGGAAGATGGAGTCTTCGATGGTGTCGCCCCAGGTGAAGTAACCGGCGTTGAAGAAGCTGCTGCTTCCTGTACAGTGTACACCTTAGTGGTATTCACACCATCCTTCTCCGTCACATACGTGAACTGCGAGCTATCCGCCGACCATTCTCCAGAAATCCAATTTCCTTCTAATGGATAAGAAGTCACTGCTATCCTATCTTCCACTGAACCTTCGGGTGAATTCTTATAAATAACAAGCTGTAATCCAGCAAACTCAACGGCATAATGCCCATCAGGGGAAGTCCAAGTCTGTACATTAGAATCTTTAGAATCATTAGAAATGTTAAAACCCATAACGCCCATTCCGAAGTCATCAGAAGTCTTTAATGATTCCTCCGTAGATGGCGCTGAATCAGCTGCGATCCCTTTATCTATAGAAGCAGATTGATCCTTCTTATCAGCTTTGGACTGATTATTGCCGCCAGCACTAGTATCCGGAGTTTGAACTTTCGTTACCGTATCCGGCTTCGGCGTCATAATCTTCTCCGTAGGATTGGGCTTCACATTATTTGTTGGTTCTGGTATCGACCGTCCTCCAGATCCAGCATTAGTTTCTGTTGGAGAAGTCGGCATCGAAGCAGGGTCTACCGGCCCCATCGCTCTATCTAATGCAGCGTTATCTTCATTCACATCAGGAGCAGCTGGTAGAGCCCCCGAATCCGTTCCGCTATTAGCAGGCGCAGCCTCATATGATTCAGCAGAAGTAGAGGTTTGCGATTCAATAGCCATATTATTAGCACTATCGCTGGTCGCTTTACTACTATCCTGCATCATTTGTTCTACCTCTGCCCCAGGCATTTTATCCGGCATATTAAAAATAGCGATCCCTAATATTACGGCAGCTGCGATAGCTCCAATGCCTGTCCGTGCTGCTATAGAGGTTCCCTTGGAAGGTTTACCGCGGGAGCTTTCTCGTGAAAATGGAACTACAACTGGTTCCTCGGTTCTCACAGCGCTTTGTTCACGACTGCTTCGATCCAATTCTGCAAGCTGAGGTAAAATAGAGTCAACCAGACTAAACGGGGGTTTCACGTCTGGCAACTGCTCCAATTCTTTGGAGAGAAGTGTCAGCCGCTCAAAGACTTCCGCGCAGGAAGGACAATTATCGATATGACGGAACATCTCAACAATCTCATCTTGGCTCAAGTCTTGGTCTATATAGCGGTGCATCCATTCCATCACCTCCGCGCATTTCATCCCGATACACCACCTTTCTGGTACTCCTGAAGTCTATTCTGCAGCTGCTGTCTGGCCCTAAACAGATATGATTTCACTGTATTCAAAGGCAAATCCAGGCAGTCTGCAATCTCGTTGTAAGAAAAATCTTGTAAATAGCGCAGGACGATGACTGTCCGATGATGCTCGGGCAATTGATCAATCGCTTCACGTATATCCTCAGCTAAATAAGAGGATAGAACCTCACGTTCCACATTGTGTTTATCCTGAAACACCATTTCATGCTCATCAATAGAAACTGTAGGTTTAGTTCTTCTGAATTTATCAATGCAAATATTGGTAACGATTCGCTGAACCCACGTTTTGAACTGGGCCTTTTCCTCATATGAACCGATTTTGGTATAAACCCGGATCAAGGCCTCCTGAGATGCATCCAGCGCATCTTGTTCATTATGCAAAATGTAGAAGGCGGTTTTATATACATGCCCTTCAATTTCTCGCAATAGGGTGATTAGAGCGTCGCGATCGCCCGCTTGAGCGGCTCTGATGAGTCCCTGCTCCACCACGAAGGTTCCCCCTCTCTATGCAATCTTACTGACGCGCAAGACTGCGAATTTGTTGCAACCCTGTAATTAATATTTTTAGAATACCAAACTTTTCTTAGAACGTCATGTTAAGCCATCTTTTATAAAGTCCTATCGCACATTTCATAGTTTTTCGCAGCCAATAATTCCTACTAAGCATACAGGGGAAACTTCAATCATTCAAATACTCTTTTGAATAACTTTATAACAAAAATGACACAAGTATAAACGCCTTCGGCATCCCAATAAGGCCGGCAAGCGTTTAGGTAAGAAATATCTCCCATTTCCAAAAGAAACAGCTTATCCTCCTGTCGGAAAAGAAGCCGTCAGTAAACAAGAAATAACCTTAGAATCGAGCACATAACTCTATTTATATAACACAATCTTGCAGAGCATGAACACTGCGTAGTTGTCCCTAGTTTCATCATCCACAACATACGCCTCTCCATTCTCAAAAATATGAGGGTTATTGTAATTCCTCTCTAATCTATAGATCTGGCCTTCCGTCACCTTACAACCATGGAATGCAGACGCAATTTCTACGTATTCCGCATCCTCTTCATCAGCTGCAAGATACAGCTTTCTATCATGATAAGCAGGCATATACTCACTCCCGGTCCGATAATAAACCATTCCAATTCGTAGACGTCAGACAAACATCATAACTCTTCTACTTTATAGTTTATTGCCTTTGTCCTCATTCTATACTTTATGAATACATATAATGTAAGAAAATCTGAATGTCGGAAAATATGTATATAAAAAAGGTTGTACGGCTGACATGCGTCAGCTATACAACCTTCAATAAATCTATCTATTCGAAATTATGAAACATACAGAATTAAATACCTTTTACCTCTTTAAATTTCGCCACATACTGTGCCGCAAGATCGGTAATTTGATCGTATCGACCATCCTTCGCAGGTGCAGTCAAATTACCCCCGATTCCTACTGCTATACAACCGTTGGCAATCCATTTTTCCATATTATTCAGATCCACGCCACCTGTTGGCATAATGTTAACATGCGGCATAGGGCCTTTAACCGCTTTCACATAATCCGGACCAAACGCACTGCCAGGGAACAACTTAAGCACATCCACACCAAACTTCAATGCTTCCTTCATTTCATTTAATGTCATGCAGCCAGGCATGTACGGTATACCATAAAGATTACACATCTTTGCTGTCTCTGCTTCAAAAGAGGGACTGACCACAAATTCCGAGCCTGCAAGAATGGCTATTCTCGCCGTTAATGGATCAAGTACAGTTCCTGCTCCAATCACTGCGCGATCTCCGTACTCCGCTACCAATCGTTTAATCGCCACATCCGCATCCGGAGTAGTAAAAGTTACCTCAATATTATTCAAACCGCCTTCGATACAAGCAACGGACATTTTAAAAGCTTCCTCAGCACTATCAGCACGAATAACGGCTACAACCCCAACGGACGCCACATTCTGCAATACTTTCATTTTCTTCATCAGTAGACTCCCTTTCTCTTGGTACGATCATAGATGAATATGAAATACTAATTTAGATAAACTTTTTTATTAAATTTACTAATCAAAACGATAT